>NZ_JACAQC010000010.1:198909-317549 GCF_013385345.1 Pseudomonas sp. I8001 | reverse complement strand
AACCATAAGCAGCCGTTACCGCAGCAACGGATATGTACCCAAAACCAACCTTAAGGATTCCGAACACTCAAAAGACTCATCAACCCCGCCAACGGAAAATCCCCCTCCAACTCCGCCAAACTCGCCGTACTCATAGCCTGCGGCTGCCGAAAATGCCCATGCTGCAAATAACTGATCAGCCCCCCCACAAACGGCTGATGGCTAACCAGCAACACATCATCGTCATTGTCGAGATGCTTGAGCACCTCCAGCGGATTACTCTCCGGCGTCAACCAAGGCACAGTGCGGATCTCAGGCTCAAACCCCAACGCCTCCCGCACCAACTGCGCCGTCTGCTGCGCCCGCACATACGGACTGGCAATGATCGCCCGAATCGGCTGCCCGATCAGATGCGCCGCACTGCGCAACACCTCATCGCGCCCATGGGCCGTCAAATTACGCTCGGCATCCGTACGCGCATGCCCCTCGGCCTCACCGTGACGCAACACCCACACCTTCATAGCTTGGGTTCCTCATCACGCGCCGGATGCGTTGCAGGCGGCACACTGTGAGCAGCCTCACCTTCCGGTGCACGGGGCGTCGGCCAATCTGCAAACGGCCAAGGCTTCTGGTCACTGTGAAAACTGCCAAACCGCCCAATCTGCGCCAAGAACTGACTCAGGCTGTCACCAAAATTCATCAGCCCCAGGTTCGGCGCCCCATACACCAGGCGATAAACCAGTTGCACCACCACCAGCGCGCCCAGCAGAAACTGCGCCACTTGCCACACCAGGGCAAACACCAGCATCCACAGCACACGCAGGCCAATGGATTCGTACTTGGGAGCTGCTTTCGGATCGTTCATGACGCGTTCCTCAGTTGAAACCACTGGTGGAAATAAAGTCGACATCGGTCTTCGGCTCGGCGCGCATCAGCAACTCGATGACCTGGTTCAAGGTGCGCCCTTCAAACAGGATCGCGTGCAACCCGGCAACCAGCGGCATATACACCCCGACCTCCTGAGACTTGGCCTTCAGCACCTTCAGGGTGTTGACGCCTTCCGCCACTTCGCCCAAACGCGTCACGGCGTCTTCCAGGCTCAAGCCCTGGCCAAGGGCAAAACCGACCTGATAGTTGCGGCTTTTCGGTGACGAGCAGGTGACGATCAGGTCGCCCACACCCGCCAGGCCAAGGAAGGTCATCGGGTTGGCGCCCTGATTGACCGCAAACCGGGTCATCTCGGCCAGGGCGCGAGTGATCAGCATGCTCTTGGTGTTTTCACCCATGCCCAGCGCAACCGCCATGCCGGCGATGATCGCGTAGACGTTCTTCAACGCCCCGCCCAGTTCGAC
The DNA here is from genome assembly GCF_013385345.1 of Pseudomonas sp. I8001. NCBI lineage: Bacteria > Pseudomonadati > Pseudomonadota > Gammaproteobacteria > Pseudomonadales > Pseudomonadaceae > Pseudomonas > Pseudomonas sp. I8001. The sequence continues at coordinate 316,218 of NZ_JACAQC010000010.1, read as the reverse complement.
GCCGAAACGGTCGGCACTGGCGTACACGCGGAAGGTGCGACCGTGCAGCACCTCCTGCACCCGCTCGCAGAGTTCTTCGTCTTCACTGGCGATCACCGTGGCAGTCAGCGCGTGCTCAGCCACTTCCCGCGCCAGGTTCGGCCCGGACAACACGCCAATCCGCGCTTCGGGGGCGATTTCTTCAAGGATCTCGCTCATCAACTTGAAGGTGTGCGCCTCAATGCCCTTGGTCAGGCTCACCAGCAGCTTGCCCGCCAGCCGCTCGGCATGGGGTGCAAGCACCGAACGCAGGGCGCTGGAGGGCAGCGCGACGAAGCACAGGTCGCACTCGTCCAGCGTCGCCTGTAAATCAGTCACCGGCTCCACGGCCGGCAGAATCTTGATGCCTTTAAGGTAACGGGGGTTTTCCCGGTTGACCCGAATGGCTTCGGCTTGCTCGGGGTCACGCATCCATTGGCGCACCCGGTGACCATTTTCAGCCAGCAGATTAGCCACGGCGGTACCAAAACTTCCGCCTCCCAGGACCGCAATAGGGCGCTGTTCAGTCATATGCAATCCGTTAATCCATAGCAGTGGCGATGGCCGCATTATACGGAGCGACCCGCCTGCGGCCAGCCCCCGCGTCAATTCAAACGCTTGTCGGAAAATGCGACATTTGTGCGAAGTAATTACAGGGCCGACGACTGGCAAAAGGCCCCACCTCAGTTAACATGGGCGGCTATCCGTAATTATCAAGGCCGTGCCGTGTATTTGGGCCCTCCTCCTCGCTCATCCCTTCTGCTGACGTTGTTGTGCATGCCGTGGTGCAGTGTGCCGGTGCTGGCTGACGACCTGTTCCTCGACAGCCAGCCGCTGCCGCAGGTGCTGACCGCCACCCGGCTCAAGCAATCGGCCGCCGCCGTGCCCGGCAGCATGACGGTGATCGACAGCGAGCTGATCAAGGCCAGCGGTGCGCGGGATATCCCCGAACTGCTGCGGCTGGTGCCCGGGATGATGGTCGGCTACACCACCGGCAACCAGGCCGCCGTGAATTACCACGGCACCCAGGCGGGCGATGCGCGGCGCATGCAGGTGTTGATCGATGGGCGCTCGGTGTACCGCGCGGGCCTGGCCACGGTGGACTGGAGCGATATTCCGGTAGCCCTGGAAGACATCGACCGCATCGAGGTCTTCCGCGGCCCCAATACCGTCAGCTACGGCGCCAACGCGCTGATGGCCGTCGTCAACATCCTCACCCGCTCGCCGGCCAACAGCCATGGCACGCGGATGAAACTCACCCAGGGCGGCCGAGGGATCAACGACTGGTACGCCAGCCAGGGCATGGGCTGGGACACCGGCGATTTGCGCCTGTCACTGTCCGGTCAACAGGACGATGGCTTTGACAGCGACCGCGTGGGCGCTGACCGCCGCGACGGGCGCCGCCTGAACCGCTTCAGCCTGGCCGTGAGCCAGACCCTGAATGCGCAACAAAGCATCGACTGGCAACTGGACGCCAAGGAAGGCACCAACCAGCGCCCTTATACCTACCAACCGGTGTTCGACGGGATTACCGAAGGCGGTAACAATTCCGACGTCAGCGCCAAGGACTATGCCGGTTCCCTGCGCTGGAACTTCGACTTCAACCCCGATCACAGCCTGTATATCCAGGGTTCGGCCCAGCAATGGGATCGCCGGCAGATCTGGCGCGCGTGCGATGCCAAGGTCTCGTTCAGCCCGGAACTGACGCAGCTGTGGCAGCTCAACCCCAACTATGCCGAGCGACTGGCCCGGCACATGAACAACTTCAACCCAGGCAACCTTCCACCCGGCAGCGCCGCCGAGCAGGCACTGGCCCGCCAGGTGCTCCAGCAATGGGGGGACGGCGGCAAGGATCCGGTCTGCGGCAACATCGACCAAAGCACCAAGGAAAGCCGCTACGACCTGGAGCTGCAAGACACCCTCAGCCTGTCCGACAGCCTGCGCCTGGTCAGCGGCATGAACTACCGCTACGACCGCGCCGACTCCGACACCTACTTCAACGGCACCCTGGACGACACCACCTGGCGCCTGTTCGGCCACCTGGAATGGCGGGCCAGCGAACACTGGCTGCTGCAGGGCGGCGCGATGTACGAAGACACTCACCTGAGCGGCAACTCGCTGACGCCACGGGTGGCCGTCAACTACCTGATCAACCCGCGCCACGGCCTGCGCGCGGTGTACTCCGAAGCCATTCGCTCCCCGGACATGTTCGAGAACAACGTCAACTGGAGCTACCGCGTCACCAACCTCAGCTCGCCGGCCTACGGCCAGAACTCCGGCCAATACTTCGTGGTGACCCGCGGCCCGGGCAACCTCGACAAAGAGCTGATGCGCTCCCGGGAGCTGGGCTACAACGGCTTTTTTGCCGACATCGGGCTGAACGTCGACGTGAAGCTGTTCTACGACGAAATCAGCGAAATGGTCAGCGAGCCGCTGCGCAACAACCAGTACATCGCCAGCAACTCGAACAGCTCGCGCTTTACCGGCACCGAAACCCAGCTCGACTGGCACATGAGCACCGCCGACCGGCTGCGCGTCACCTATGCTTACGTGGATGCCAGTGCCACCAACCCCCTGGACAGGCAGCAGACCGCGCGCAACAGCGGCTCGGCCGGCTGGATGCGAGAATGGGGCCATGGCTGGTCCAGCGCGGTGTTCTACTATGGCGACGATGCGCTCAACCAGTATCGCTTCGAACGGGTCGACCTGCGGGTGGCCAAGCGCATTGCCTTGGGCAAAGCCAACGTGGAGCTGGCCGGCATGTTGCAACAACGCCTCGACAATCAGCCCACCACCTGGCCCGACAACAACTATGACCAACGCCACGTGCTCTACTTCAGTGCGGAGTTAGAGTTCTAGTGGACAGCGACTCGTCACGGATGACCCTGCCCTTTACCGCCCGGCTCTGGCGGTGCTGTGTGTTGCTTGGGGTTTTACTGTTCGGCGCACCGACATGGGCAGCGGATATCCTGCTGACCGCCGACGAAGACGGCCCGGGCGTACAAACATTCGTCCAGGCCCTGGCCCTGCAGCGTCCCGAAGACAGCGTGAAGTTCACCCCGCTCAAGGACCTGCCCGCCCCCGCAAACTTGCCGACCAGCACCCGCCTGATCCTGCTGGACCTGCCCAGCCTTGACTGGCGCCTGCAAGACGCCCAGGGCCCACCGACCCTGGTGCTGCGCATCAGCCGCCTGCAAGCGCGCCAGCGCCTGGGTGCCACGTTGCCTGCGAAGATCAGCCTGCTGTGGAGCGACCCGCCGCTGGACCGACAACTGCGCCTGATCACCGGCATCCTGCCTCAGGCCCGGCGCATCGGCGTGCTCTATGGCATCGACAGCGAGTTCCTGCTGCGCGAGCTGCGCCAGTACGCCGCGCCCATGGGCCTGGAGATCGTGCCCCAGCTTTGGGAAAACATTAATGACAGTCGCCCGCTGCAAAGCCTGTTCAAGAGCAGCGACGTCTTGCTGGGGCTGGATGATCCCCAGCTGTACAACCCGAAAACCGCGAAAAACCTGCTGCTCAGCAGCTACGCCAGGCAATTGCCACTGGTCGGGCCCAACGCCGGGTTCGTCAAGGCCGGCAGCCTGGCCAGCACCTACAGCGATCAGACCGACTGGCTGGATGTGCTCGACCGCCTGCTGGATCATGCGCCGGCCAGTTGGCCGCGCTCGCTGTACCCGGAACGTTTCAAAGTCGTAGGCAACCCGCAGGTTGCGCGCTCACTGGGGATCGAACAGGTGGACGAAACCAACGTCGCCGCCCGCCTGGCCGAAGGAGAAAAACGCCCATGACATTTCGTCGCCGTTGGGACATCAACACCCGGACCCAGCTCATTACCCTGGGCCCGGCACTCCTGCTGACGCTGCTGTTGATCAGCTTCTTCACCTTCGTGCGGATCCAGGACCTGCGCCAGGAACTGGACCACACCGGCCAGTTGATCGCCAACCAACTGGCGCCGGCCACCGAATACGGGGTGATTTCCGGCAACAACGACGTGCTTGAAAGCCTGTTGCGGGCCACCCTCGCCACGCCGCACGTGCGCTTCCTGGAGATTCAGGACAGCGCAGAAAATATCCTGGTGTATGTCGAGCAACCGTCGGAGAAGCACGATCGCTCGCTGTCGGTGAAAGTCTTCCAGGCGCCGATTCGCCTGCAACATATCCAGCTGGGCAATGACTTCTTCCAGGACAGTACTGCCGAGCCCAAGGCCCCGCGCGCGGACTACCTGGGGCGAGTGATTGTCGGCATGTCCAACGATGCGTTCAGCCAGCGCCAGCAGGAAATCCTGTTCAAGGCCGGGATTCTCGCGCTGTTCGCCCTGCTGTTTACCTTCCTGCTGGCCCGGCGCCTGGCGGCCAGCCTGTCGCAACCGATCAGCGCCATGGGCAATGCGGTCAAGGCGATCCAGCAGGGCGATTACCAGACGCCGCTGCCCATCGTGGATGACTCGGAGCTGGGCGACCTGTCGCGCCACATCAATAACCTCGCCGATGGCTTGAACCAGGCCAGTCGTGAACAGCACCAGGCCATGGCCCAGTTGATCCAGACCCGCGAAGAAGCCGAGCGGGCGAACAATGCCAAGTCGGACTTCCTGGCAATGATGAGCCATGAATTGCGCACGCCGATGAACGGGGTGCTGGGCATGCTGCAACTGCTGGAAACCACCGACATGACCGAGGAACAGACCGAATACGCGGCGCTGGCATCGGAGTCCACCGAACACCTGCTGAAGGTGATCAACGACATCCTCGACTTCTCGCGCATCGAGCGCGCGGCCCTGGAGCTTGAGCACATTCCGTTCGACCTGGTGGAGCTGATCAGCAGTTGCGCCCAGGCCTTCCAGCACGCCGCCCAACAGCGCGGGCTGGCGCTCGAAGTGCCGATCCCCCAGGGCCTGGGCTCGCTGCAGGTACAGGGCGACCCGACCCGCATCCGGCAGATTTTGGTGAACCTGATCGGCAATGCCCTGAAGTTCACCGAGCAGGGCACCGTCACCGTCGAACCCCACTGGCAGACCTTGGACCATGAATTGCTGTGGTTCACCTGCACCGTGCGCGATAGCGGGATTGGCATTTCCGCCGAGCGCCTGGAACTGATGTTCGATGCGTTCCAGCAAGCCGACAGTTCCATTTCAAGACGTTACGGCGGCACCGGACTGGGACTGCCTATCGCACGCACCCTGGCCGAACGCATGGGCGGCACCCTGCGCGCCCAGAGCGAAGAAGGCCACGGCTCGGTGTTCACCCTGGAAATCCCGCTGGCGATCTACCAGCAGAGCTTGCCGGTGCTCGCGCCGAATACCGAAGGCAATGGCCGTGCGGGCGAAGGGCGCAACGTGTTGCTGGTGGAAGACAACCCGGTCAATCGCACGGTGGTCGAAGCCATGCTGCGCAGCCTGGGGTTCGAGGTGAGCATCGCCACCGACGGCGCCGAAGCGATTCGCAGCGCCGAGAGCCTGATTTTTACCGCAATCCTGATGGACTGCCGACTGCCGGGCATCGATGGCTACGAGGCTACCCGGCAGATTCGCCAGTTGCCCGGTTGCGCCGAGCTGCCAATCATTGCCCTCACGGCCAATGCCTTGCAGGGCGATCGCGAAGCCTGCCTGGCAGCTGGAATGAACGATTACTTGGCAAAGCCGTTCAAACGCACGGATTTGCAGCAAATCCTGCAGAGATGGGTGCAGTAACACGGTGCCATCAGCCAACTGCGACTGGCGTGAAAGACGAAAGTGCGGCAGTCTTAGGCACCCGAACGGGCCCGTAAACCGGCCCGGTTTATAATTTCAGTGCACAAGTGTACATTCATGACCTTGACGCTGTGACTTTCACTACAACGCAATAGTCTATGTGTAGGCTGCCGATATGAGGCATGAACGCTTCAGTCGGCCGGGAAGATTTGCCCTGCCCTGCCGCATGGGATTATTGAGGAGCTCGCATGACCAAACAAAACGCCTTTACTCGGGAAGACCTGCTGCGCTGCAGTCGCGGTGAGCTGTTCGGCCCAGGTAACGCGCAACTGCCCGCCCCGAACATGCTGATGGTGGATCGCATCACCCATATCAGCGAAGAGGGTGGCAAGTACGGCAAAGGTGAATTGGTCGCCGAGCTGGATATCACCCCTGACCTGTGGTTTTTCGCCTGCCATTTCGAAGGCGATCCGGTGATGCCGGGCTGCCTGGGCCTTGACGCCATGTGGCAGCTGGTCGGTTTCTACCTGGGCTGGCAAGGCCTGCCGGGCCGCGGTCGCGCCCTGGGTTCGGGCGAAGTGAAGTTCTTTGGCCAGGTCTTGCCGACCGCCAAGAAAGTCACTTACAACATTCAAATCAAGCGCGTCCTCAAGGGCAAGCTGAACCTGGCCATTGCCGATGGTTCGGTGACTGTCGACGGTCGCGAGATTTATACTGCCGAAGGCCTTCGGGTCGGCGTATTCACTTCCACTGACAACTTTTAAGGGTTATCCGCATGCGCCGCGTCGTTATCACTGGTCTGGGCATTGTTTCGTGCCTGGGCAATGACAAAGAGACCGTCTCCGCTAACCTGCGTGCAAGTCGCCCTGGCATCCGCTTCAACCCGGAATATGCCGAAATGGGTCTGCGTAGCCAGGTTTCCGGCTCCATCGACCTGCCCCTCGAAGAACTGATCGATCGCAAGATCTATCGCTTCGTCGGCCACGCAGCCGCTTACGCCTACCTGGCCATGAAGGACGCGATCACCGATTCCGGCCTGAGCGAAGACCAGGTATCCAACGTGCGCACCGGCCTGATCGCCGGTTCCGGTGGCGCGTCGACCTTGAACCAGATGGAAGCGCTGGACATCCTGCGCGAGAAAGGCGTCAAGCGCGTTGGCCCGTACCGCGTCACGCGGACCATGGGCAGCACCGTTTCCGCCTGCCTGGCCACGCCGTTCAAGATCAAGGGCGTGAACTACTCGATCTCCTCCGCTTGCGCCACCAGTGCTCACTGCATCGGTACCGCTGTAGAGCAGATCCAGTTGGGCAAGCAGGACATCGTGTTTGCCGGCGGCGGTGAAGAAGAACATTGGAGCCAGTCGTTCCTGTTCGACGCCATGGGCGCCCTGTCGACCCAGTACAACGAAACCCCGGACAAAGCCTCCCGCGCCTATGACAAGAACCGTGATGGCTTCGTCATTGCCGGCGGTGGCGGCATGGTGGTGGTCGAGGAGCTGGAACACGCCCTGGCCCGTGGTGCGAAGATCTACGCGGAAATCGTCGGCTACGGCGCGACGTCCGACGGCTACGACATGGTTGCGCCAAGCGGCGAAGGCGCCATCCGCTGCATGCAGATGGCCATGTCCACCGTTGATACCCCGATCGACTACCTGAACACCCACGGTACTTCGACTCCGGTCGGCGACTCCAAGGAAATGGAAGGCGTGCGTGCGGTATTCGGCGACAAGGCTCCGGCGATCAGCTCTACCAAGAGCCTGTCGGGTCACTCCCTGGGCGCCGCTGGCGTTCACGAAGCGATCTACTGCCTGCTGATGATGGAAGGCAACTTCATGGCGGGTTCTGCCAACATCGAGGAACTGGACCCGGACGTGGCTGACATGCCTATCCTGACCAAGACTCGTGAAGATGCGACCATCAATACAGTGATGAGCAACAGCTTCGGCTTTGGCGGCACTAACGCCACCCTGGTGCTGAAACGCTGGCAGGGTAAGTAAGCTCTCGCAGCTTGATCGCCTGAAAACGCCCCGACTGGTTCGGGGCGTTTTTTTACCCGTTTACCGCGCTTACAGTGGCTCACTTTTGAAAGCCGGAATGCGTGCCCAGTCAAAAGTAAGCAAAACGCTCTTGCCCGATCACTCGGCACCTCGCTCAGGCTTGAGTGTTTAGAAGCAAAATCAAAAGCTAAAGCGGGCACGGTCCAAATGTGGGAGCGGGCTTGCTCGCGAAGGTCGTTAACGATGACGCTGGCATCCTGATTCAACGCGGCGTTCTCAGGTTTTCGCCGGCAAGCCGGCTCCGACAGAAAAGCGGTTCTGCTTTTGCTTCTAACACTCAGGTCGGCTTCCAGGCCGCCGTGCTCTTGCTTTTGATCTTAGGCGCCCCGCCGACAGGCGAGGCAGAGCGCTTTGCTTACTTTGCCGCTTTTGCAAAGTGACTCGCTGCGAGAGCGAAACCATAAGTAGCCCCTACCACAGCAACGGGCATACTCCCCCAACAACCTAAACCGAAAACCTAGCCACCATCGTGTTGAGATCCACCGCCAACCGCGACAACTCCTGGCTCGCCGCACTGGTCTGGTTCGCCCCCGCCGACGTCTGCTGTGCCAAATCGCGAATATTCATCAAATTGCGATCCACCTCCCGCGCCACCGCCGCCTGTTCTTCCGAGGCACTGGCAATCACCAGGTTGCGCTCATTGATCAGGGTAAACGCCGAAGCAATCTCCTCCAGCGCCGTCCCCGCCGACTTGGCGATATCCAACGTTGACCGCGCCCGAGTATTGCTCTGCTGCATGGAGCTGACAGCCTGATCAGTCCCCTGCTGAATCCCACTGATCATCTGCTCGATTTCCTGGGTCGACTGCTGCGTACGATGGGCCAAGGCACGCACCTCATCCGCCACCACCGCAAACCCACGCCCGGCATCCCCAGCTCGCGCCGCTTCGATGGCGGCATTCAGCGCTAGCAAATTGGTCTGCTCGGCAATCGAACGAATCACATCCAGCACCTTGCTGATGCCATATACCTTCTGCGCCAGGTCCTCCACCTGAGTCGCATTGGCCGTCACATCATCCGCCAGGGACTCAATCGACAACACCGTCTGATGCACCTGCTCGCGCCCATGCTGAGCGATACGATCCGACTCCCGCGACGCCTGGGACGTAGCCACCGCATTGCTCGCCACCTCCTCCACCGCCGCCGTCATCTGGTTCACCGCAGTAGCCGCCTGCTCAATTTCCTGACTCTGCTGATGCAACCCACGGGTGGCATCTTCGGTCACGCAACTAAGCTCTTCGGAAGCCGACGCCAACTGGCTGGACGAATCGGAAATACGCCGAATGGTTTCCCGCAGGCTCTCCTGCATGCTTTTCAGCGCCTGCTGCAAACGCGCCGGCTCATCCTGGCCGCTGACAGTAATCACCCCGGTCAGATCGCCACTGGCCACACCCTGGGCGACTTTCAAAGACTGGGATAACGGCAGCACAATACTGCGGGTCAGCAACAATGCCAGGCCGATGGTGATCAGCGCCGTCACGGCAATCATGCCAACCACCCAACTGCGCGATTGCGTGAACACACTTTGCGCCAGGCTCGCCGCCTGATTGGCACTGACCTTGTTCAACGTCACCAGCTCACGCAGGGTACCGGCCAGTTCGTCGGCCAACTGGTTCATCTCGCCGTTGACCACCTTGATCGCGTCTTCCAACTGATTCGCCCGGGAAAACGCCATCACCTGTTCCTGGCGCTGCAGGTAACGCTCTTCCTCGGTTTTAAAGCGATCGAACAGCACCCGCTCTTCAGGCAGCACGATCAAACCTTCATAGAGGGACTGAGCCTTGTGCAGGCCGCTTTTCAGCTCGGTGATTTTCTGCTCATTCTGCGTGATTGCCTGCGGGTCGCGGTTAAGCAGCAGCCGCAACGTCAGGGCCCGCACCCGCAGCAGGTCCTGATTCATCTCGCCGACCGCCATCACGCTGGGCAGCCAGTTGTTTTCCACCTGGTCAGACTGCTGGCGCATATTGCCCATCTGCAACAAGGCGAACCCGCCCAGGGCAAACACCATCAGCGCCAGCAAACCAAACCCCAGGCCGGCGCGAGGGGCGATATTCAGACTTCTGATATTCATGCTCGGAATCCTTCCAAAAGCGCTGCATCCACCTGCAGCGGGCTCTTGAAAGGTATCGGCGAGTTGAGACGTTTGCCTAAGACGAAAACGCGATATCAAAACGCCTTATGATCGCCCCGCCCCGGCTGTAGCGATTCAGCTAAACCCATCACCTGGGCTTGGGCAGAATCGCCAGGAAATTGTCCCGTGCGACCTTTCTGGCCACATCCTCTGGCAACGCATCGAGGAACGGGTCAAAGCTGCGCATTTCCTTACCGAGCTTGTTGAATCGTCCTACCACGTCTGAGCCAAGCATGAAGCGGTCCGGGAAGCGCTCCACCAGCTTTACCCACTCAGGGCGTGCCTTTCCCGCCTCATCCAGCAAGTAAGGCGTGAGCACGCTCCAGGACAGGTCGACGTACAGGTTCGGGTAAGCCTCCAGCATGCGCGCCAGGGTCGGCAGCAAAAAATCCATCTGCGTCTGGTGCCGATGGATCTCCATGCTGCTGCCCGCATGGGCCCAGATAAACCGGGTGTGCGGGTGATTACGCAGCGGCTCTTCCATTTCCGCCAGGTACAACGGATTTTTCTCACGCTTGGAGGTGATGTTGGAATGCACCATCACCGGCAGATCATTCTCCGCGGCCAGGTGATAGATGCGGGTCATCGCCTCATTGTTGGCCCTTGGGGTGTCGCCGGAGGTCAACGCGGTCAGGTCATCGTGACGGGTGAAGACTTCGCCGATGCCTTGCCAGAGCCCAGGATTGAGATCGAGCATGCGCTGGATATGGGATGCGGCATTTTTATCGTTGGGATTGAAACCACTGAGGAACGGATGAAAGCGCTGACGTTGCTCCGGGCTCAGCTTATTGACCGCATCGGCGACGAACACGTCGGTGGCGCTGTACCAATAGGCGTCGGCGTCGTCCCCGGCGTAATAGCGCGGCCGCTTGGGTTCGTCCTCATGCCATTTCTTGGCCACCGGTATGCCGGAAATCATCACATGCTCGATGCGATTATCGGCCATGGCCTTGAGTAATTTATCCATGCCCGCCGACTCCTGGAAGAAATCGACGTAATGCAGGTGTGCATCGCTGTAGGCATAGTCGCGAGCCTGCACCGCAAGGCTTGCGGCGGTCAGCAACAGGGCAATACTCAGGCGGGTCCGGCGCACGGGGGTATCTCAAACAAGGGCTAATGCCGGTAGACCTCGGACCGCGCCTGCGGGTTCAGCGGTAAACAACGGGGAACACCAACGTGCCAGCATGCTCTATAACTGCATGAGCTTCTTCCTGCCACCCTGTGAGGTTTGCCATGCCTGTTACCGTGAACACGCTGAACGCCGAAAACTTCCGCCACAGCGTCAATATCAATAACCACGAGCTGTTTACCGACCTGCCCAAGAGCCTGGGCGGCGACGATTCGGCGCCCTCCCCCCACGATTACTTCGACGCCGCACTGGCGTCCTGCAAGGCCCTGACCGTCAAGCTCTATGCGCAGAAAAAAGACATACCGCTGACCGGCGTGACCGTGGAAGTCACCCATGACAGCACCGAAGAGCAAAAGGGCAAATACAAGCTCAACGTCAAACTGACCCTCAAGGGCGTACTCACTGACGAGCAGCGCGACGAGCTGCACCGCGTGGCGGATCGCTGCCCGGTGCACAAGCTGATGACCACGGCCGAAGTTACCATCGAGACCCGGCTCTCCGAAGGCGCCTTCAGCCAGTAGCGGCAACCTCCCGTCGAGCGGGTTATGCTCAGTACCATCAGACCCGCTCAGACTGGGAAGCACCATGACCACCGTGACCGTGATTCGCCCGCGCGCCGAAGATGTGGAAGGCCAACCGATCCTGCGCCCACTGCCCTCCAGGCAATGCCGCAGCGTCGGGCCTTTCGTGTTTTTCGACCATATGCTGCAAACCCGTTATGCCCCGGGTACCGGCATGAACATTCGCCAACACCCGCACATCGGCCTCTCTACCCTGACCTACCTGTTTGAAGGCGAACTCCTGCACAAGGACAGCCTCGGCTCCGATCAGGTGGTCAAGGCCGGGGACGTCAGCTGGATGACAGCCGGCAGTGCCATTGCCCACGTTGAACGCAGCCCCGAGGCGTTGAAGGCCAGTGGTTTCAGCCTGCACGGGTTGCAAGTGTGGCTGGCCTCCCCCACGGAACATGAACAAGGACCTGGGCATTACAGCCATCATCCGGCCGCCAGCTTGCCGGTGAGCGATAACCTCGGCGTGCAGATTCGCCTGATTGCCGGCAATGGCTTTTGCCTCGAATCGCCGGTGCCGGTGTTGTCGCCCACCTTGTATGCCGAGGTGCGGATGCAGACGGCTACCACCCTGCTGATCCCGGATGAGCATGAAGAACGGGCGGTGTATGTGCTGGAGGGTGAGGCGCAGTTGGATGGCGAAGCGCTGGAGGTACATAGCCTTGTGGTGTTGCCGGCAGGCGCAAGCATGGGGCTGTTTGCCGAGACTGATTGCCACCTGGTGGTGTTCGGCGGCGCGGCGCTGGATGGGCCACGGCGGATTAACTGGAATTTTGTCGCGAGTGATCCGGCGTTGATTGAGCAGGCTCGGCAGCGTTGGGCGGCTGGGGATTGGCCGACAGTGCCGGGGGAAAGTGAGCGGATCGAGTTGCCTGGAGGCAAGGCTTAAGCGCTTTATTGCCTGTGAAACAGCCTTCGCGAGCAAGCCCGCTCCCACATTTCGACCGCGTTCCTTCAGGATGTACACGGTTAAAATGTGGGAGCGGGCTTGCTCGCGAAGGGGCCAGCTCAGGCAACCGAACTATCAGCCCTTGAACACTTCATCCAGCAAGTTATGCATCGACTGAAAGGCCCGCGCAGCGGTTTTCGCGTCATACATCATCTTGCCCGGCACATTCGCGTGCGGGTCGGTAAACGAGTGCACCGCACCGCCGTAGCTCAGCAATTGCCAATCCACACCGGCGGCGTTCATTTCGTCTTCAAACGCCGGCAGTTGCTCCTTCGGCACCAACGGGTCGGAAGCACCGTGCAACACCAGCACGGAACCCTTGATGTTTTTTGCATCGGCCGGGTTCGGCGTGTCGAGGCTGCCGTGGAACGAAACGGCAGCTTTCAACGGTGCACCGGTACGTGCCAGCTCCAGGGAGCAGCAACCACCGAAGCAGAAACCAAAGGTCGCCAGCTTCGAGGTATCCACCGCCGCTTCAGTCTGGGTTTTCAGGTGATCAAGCGCGACCTGCATGCGCTTGTTCAACAGCGGCCGGTCATTCTTCAACGGCATCATCGCCGCACCCGCTTCATCGCCGTTCGAAGGGCGGACGGTTTGCCCGTACAGGTCGGCAAGCAGCACCACGTAGCCCTTGCTGGCCACGCTCTTGGCGATCTCTTCAGCGCCGGCACTGACACCCATCCAGTTCGGCGCCATCAACAACCCTGGCAGCGGGCCCTTATGACTGGCATCAAATGCCAGGCGGCTTTCATAAGACTGGCCATCAATCTGATAGACCACGGAACGCACGGTGATTTGGCTCATCATTTACTCCAGGTGAAAGGCTCCAGAACGAAAAAACCCGCCGAAGCGGGTTTTTCTACAACGGTGTTAAACCGACAGTTCAACCAACAGCTTGTTCAGTCGGCGCACATAAGCGGCCGGGTCTTTCAGGCTGTCGCCGGCAGCTAGGGCTGCCTGGTCGAAGAGGATGTGCGACAGGTCGCCAAACCGCTCTTCGCTCTGCTCGCCGTCGAGTTTCTCGATCAGCGGGTGAGCCGGGTTGAATTCGAAGATCGGCTTGGAATCCGGAACCTTCTGACCGCTGGCTTCCAGGATCTGACGCATCTGCATGCCCAGGTCCTGCTCGCCGATGGCCAGGATCGCCGGGGAATCGGTCAGACGGTGGGAAACCCGCACTTCGCTGACGGCATCGCCCAAGGCGGTCTTGATTCGCTCAACCAGACCCTCTTTGGACTTGGCCACTTCTTCAGCGGCTTTCTTGTCTTCTTCGGAATCCAGGTTGCCCAGGTCCAGGTCGCCGCGGGCGACGTCAACAAAGCTCTTGCCGTCGAAGTCGCTGAGGTAGCTCATCAGCCACTCGTCGATGCGGTCGGTCAGCAGCAGCACTTCGATGCCTTTCTTGCGGAAGACTTCCAGGTGCGGGCTGTTCTTGACCTGAGCGTAGGTTTCACCGGTCAGGTAGTAGATCTTGTCCTGACCTTCCTTGGCGCGAGCCAGGTATTCAGCCAGGGAAACGTTCTGCTCGCCGTCGTCACCGTTGGTCGATGCGAAACGCAGCAGGCCGGCGATTTTTTCCTTGTTGGCGAAATCTTCTGCCGGGCCTTCTTTCATGACCTGGCCGAAGTTTTTCCAGAAGCCCTTGTATTGCTCAGGCTCGTTTTTCGCCAGCTTTTCCAGCATGTCGAGGACACGCTTGGTCAGCGCCGACTTCATCGAGTCGATGATCGGGTCTTTCTGCAGGATTTCCCGCGACACGTTCAGCGACAGGTCGTTGGAGTCAACCACGCCCTTGATAAAGCGCAGGTACAACGGCAGGAACGATTCCGCCTGGTCCATCACGAACACGCGCTGCACATACAGCTTCAGGCCTTTCGGTGCTTCACGCTGGTACAGGTCGAACGGAGCACGGGCCGGTACGTAGAGCAGCGAGCTGTATTCCAGCTTGCCTTCGACCTTGTTGTGGCTCCAGCTCAGCGGGTTTTCGTAATCGTGGGCGATGTGCTTGTAGAACTCCTGGTATTCCTCGTCCTTGACTTCGGTACGAGGACGGGTCCACAGGGCGCTGGCGCGGTTGACCACTTCCCATTCCTGGGCTGGGGCTTCTTCGCCTTCGGCCGCCGCTTGTTCTTTCGGCAACTCGATCGGCAACGCGATATGGTCGGAGTACTTCTTGATGATATTGCGCAGACGCCAGCCATCGGCGAACTCGTCTTCACCGGACTTCAGGTGCAGGACGATGCGGGTACCACGGTCAGCCTTGTCGACAGTGGCGATTTCAAATTCGCCCTCGCCCTTGGAAGACCAATGCACGCCTTCGCTGGCGGCAAGGCCGGCACGGCGGCTGAATACTTCAACCTTGTCGGCAACGATGAAGGCCGAGTAGAAGCCCACGCCGAACTGGCCGATCAGGTGCGAATCTTTCTTCTGGTCGCCCGACAGGTTCTTCATGAAATCAGCGGTGCCGGATTTGGCGATGGTCCCCAGGTGGGTGATCGCATCGTCACGGCTCATGCCGATACCGTTGTCTTCGAGGGTGACGGTTTTCGCGTCCTTGTCGAAGCTCACACGGATTTTCAGTTCCGCGCCACCTTCCAGCAACTCAGGCTTGGACAGGGCTTCGAAACGTAATTTGTCGACAGCGTCAGAGGCGTTCGAGATCAATTCGCGAAGGAAAATTTCCTTGTTGGAATACAGCGAATGGATCATGAGGTGCAGCAGTTGCTTCACCTCGGTCTGGAAGCCCAGGGTTTCCTTTTGAGTTTCCACACTCATGGTCATCAAACTCCAATTGGATGGCAGTGGCCGCGCCCTTGAGGGTTGGCGGCGGGTTGTCATCAAAGTTGGGGGCTAAGACCAGGATTTCAAGGGCGGGCCGGTTCCTCAATCTTGAAATGCGCGCGGGCGGTGGCAATCGGTTCGGCCGGGGTGCTTTGCCAGGCGGTAATAGCCACATTGGCCACCCGTCGGCCCTGGCGCCACACCTGGCATTTGGCGTAGGTGTCGCGAAACTGGCCGGCGCGCAGGTAATCCAGGGAGAAATCGATGATCTTGGGAACACCAGGCGCACCGGTGAAAACCAGCAAATGCAAGGCTGCGGACAGCTCCATAAAGCCTGCGATCACCCCACCATGGATCGCCGGCAATATCGGGTTACCAATGTTGTCCTTGTTGGCCGGCATGCGAAACAGCAATTCATCCCCCAGCCGCGTGCATTCGATGCCAATCAGCTTGGCGTAGGGAATCAGGTTGAGCAGCGCTTCATAGTTGCCGCGCTCGTGGGCTTGCTGCAGACGGGTCTTGAACTGATGTTTCATGCCTGTTCTCCCTTGATTGCATTGCCCAGGCCCTGGCTGCCCTTGAGGCGCTTGCCCATGCGCATGAACGTGCCCACCACGTGGGCAATCGGTTGCTGCGGATCGTCCTGGTAGGCGAAGCCGCGGGTGAAGATCACGTCGATGGTCACCCGGTAGCACTGGGCAAAGCCGAATACCGGTTTATGGGGCTCGGCCGGGTGCATGTAGTCGATGCGCAGGTCCAGGGTCGGGCAAACCTCGAACTCCGGCAGTACGCACAAGGTAGCCATGCCACAGGCGGTGTCCATCAAGGATGTGATGGCGCCGCCGTGGATCACGCCGGTCTGCGGGTCACCGACGATATGCGGAGCATAGGGCAACACCAGCGTCATGCCGTCCTCACTGGCGGCGTGCACCTGGATGCCCAGCACCTGGCAGTGGCGCAAGGCTGAAACAAAGCGCGTGGCACGGGATAAAAGAGGATTTTCGGTCATTCGTTAAAGACTCTTATTAGTGTGGAGCCGGCGGAGTAGACAACCTTGCTGAAAGTTCCCTAGGGAAAAGCCTTATATATCTGTGAGATTTAAGGAACTAAGCGTTGGGCATAGGCTCGAAAGGCCAGTAGATATCTTCAATAAGGAGAAACACCCCATGCGCAAGACTTTAGCTATTTCCATGATGCTGGCTGCTGCCCTCGGCCTCGCTGCCTGCGACAAAAAATCCGAAGACAAAGCCCAAGACGCCGCAGCCCACTCTGAGCAAGCTCAAAAAGACATGGCGAAAGCACAGGATAAAGTGAACGACGCTGCGAAAGAAAACGCCGATGCTGCCAAAGCTCAGGCTGAATCGAACGAAGCTGCAGCGAAAGAAGCAACACCTGCAACCGGTTCTTGAGTCTGACGACTTGAACACTGTGACTTGAAAAGTCATGTTGCAAAAGAAAGCCCGCTTAATAGCGGGCTTTACTTTGTCCGGTGCTTTTAACCCGGCCGGGCAGCTCGAAACTTCGAACTAAACCTCGGCACAAGTTAGTGGCTAAACGTTTAAGCCATCGCTTCACTGCGTTTGCCCAGCAGGCGGTCAATCACCACCGCAACCACCAGCGTCATCACCGAAGGCACCAGCCACGCCAGGCCCTGCTCGCTCAGCGGCAGGTGAGCCAGTTGCGATGGCATCCAGTCAGCCAGGCCCGCGCCCTTCAGCGCGTCAATGCAACCGAAGATGAACGACACCAGCATCACCGGGCCAACGATCCGGCCCTGCTCCTGCCAGAAGTCCTTACAGAAGCTCAGGGCCACCAGCACGATGCACGGCGGGTAGATGGCGGTCAGCACCGGGATCGAGAACGCGATCAGCTTGGTCAGGCCCAGGTTGGACACAAACAGCGAGAATACCGCCAGGATCACCACCAGGGTCTTATAGGACAGCGGCAGTACGCGGCTGAAGTACTCGGCGCAGGCGCAGGTCAGGCCCACCGCGGTTACCAGGCACGCCAGGGAAATCAGCACGGCGAGGAAGCCGCTGCCCAGGGAGCCGAAGGTGTGCTGGACGTAGGCGTGCAGCACGGCGGCGCCGTTGGCGGCACCGGCCGCCACTTCATGGCTGCCCGAACCGAGGCGGAACAGGCTGATGTACACCAGCGCCAGGCCCACACCGGCAATCAGCCCGGCGATGATCGCGTAGCGGGTGATCAGCTTCGGCGACTCGACGCCACGGGAGCGGATCGCGTTGACGATCACAATGCCGAATACCAGGGCGCCGAGGGTATCCATGGTCAGGTAACCATTGATAAAGCCCTGGGAGAACGGTGCAGCCACGTACTCAGGGGTGGCAACACCCACATCGCCGGCCGGCAAGGCAAAGGCAGCAATGCCCAAGACGGCCAGGGCGATGATCTTCAACGGTGCCAGGAAACGACCGACTGTATCCAGCAGACGGCCCGGGTACAGGGAGATGAAGAACACCAGCAGGAAGTACACCGAGCTGTAGAGGAACAGCGCCAGCGGGCTTTCACCGGTCAGCGGCGCCAGGCCCACTTCAAAGGAAACGGTGGCGGTTCGCGGGGTGGCGAACAACGGGCCGACAGCCAGGTAGGCCGCCGCTGCCAGCAAGCCACCGGCGATCTTGCCGATCGGACTGCTCAACGCGTCCATGCCACCACCGACCTTGGCCAGGGCGACCACGGTGATCACCGGCAAACCGACCGCGGTGATCAGGAAGCCCAGCGCTGCCATCCAGACATGAGGCCCGGACTGCAAACCGACGATTGGCGGGAAGATGATGTTGCCGGCGCCCACGAACAGGGCAAAAGTCATAAAGCCCAACGCCAGGATGTCCTGGCTTTTCAACACTTTCATTTGAGGAAATACCACACTACTGAATCGGAATTTAGAGAGGGCTTCCCTATGGATGAGGGAAATACTGCCGGTCCGGATGGGGACCGACCGGTCTGGCGCGAGGCTTCCTTTTGGGAGGCACACGCATAAAGAGGCGGCTAGCCTAACGAATTTGCGGGTCAAACGCACTGTTGCGGGGCGAACTGTCCGATAAGCGACATTTTTATGTCGCGTTTTTATATCTAAATTTTGAAATGCGATCGAATGTGGGAGCGGGCTTGCTCGCGAAAGCGGTGTATCAGCCACTCATGAGCTGACTGACACACCGCTTTCGCGAGCAAGCCCGCTCCCACATGTTGATCTCCACCAACCTTCAGAATGCACAAAGGCCACCCGAAGGTGGCCTTTGTGGGGTGAAGCGTCAGTTAAGCGCGAGGCTTACTTGACAGCCCAACCGGTCAGCTCGGACAAAGCCTTGCCGATGTCTGCCAGCGAACGCACGGTTTTAACGCCTGCGTCTTCCAGGGCAGCAAACTTCTCGTCTGCAGTACCCTTGCCGCCAGAGATGATTGCGCCAGCATGGCCCATGCGCTTGCCAGCAGGGGCAGTCACACCAGCGATGTAGGAAACAACCGGCTTGGTCACGTGTGCCTTGATGTAGGCAGCCGCTTCTTCTTCAGCCGAACCGCCGATCTCACCGATCATTACGATCGCTTCGGTCTTCGGGTCTTCCTGGAACAGCTTCAGGATGTCGATGAAGTTCGAGCCTGGGATCGGGTCACCGCCGATGCCGACGCAAGTCGACTGACCGAAACCGGCGTCAGTAGTCTGCTTGACAGCTTCGTAGGTCAGGGTGCCGGAACGGGAAACGATACCGACTTTACCTGGCAAGTGAATGTGACCTGGCATGATGCCGATCTTGCATTCGCCTGGAGTGATCACGCCTGGGCAGTTAGGGCCGATCAGGACTACGCCCAGCTCGTCGCACTTAACTTTAGCGTCCAGCATGTCCAGGGTAGGAATGCCTTCGGTGATGCAAACGATCAGCTTGATGCCGCCGAATGCTGCTTCCAGGATGGAGTCCTTGCAGAAAGGAGCTGGAACGTAGATCACGCTGGCGGTGGCGCCAGTGGCAGCTACAGCATCTTTCACGGTGTTGAACACTGGCAGGCCCAGGTGCTCGGTGCCGCCTTTACCAGGAGTAACGCCACCCACCATCTTGGTGCCGTATTCGATGGCTTGCTGGGTGTGGAAACTACCTTGGGAACCGGTAATACCCTGGCAGATAACCTTGGTGTCTTTATTGATCAGGACGCTCATTATTTGCCCTCCGCAGCTTTGACAACTTGTTGAGCAGCGTCGGTCAGGCTGGTAGCAGCGATGATGTTCAAACCGCTTTCTGCCAGTACTTTAGCGCCCAGTTCAGCGTTGTTACCTTCAAGGCGCACAACAACCGGGATTTTAACGCCGACTTCTTTCACTGCACCGATGATGCCTTCGGCAATCATGTCGCAACGAACGATGCCGCCGAAGATGTTGACCAGTACTGCAGCGACGTTGGAGTCGGACAGGATGATCTTGAACGCTTCGGTAACGCGTTCTTTGGTGGCACCGCCGCCTACGTCGAGGAAGTTGGCTGGTTTGCCGCCATGCAGGTTGACGATGTCCATGGTACCCATGGCCAGGCCAGCACCGTTGACCATGCAACCGATGTTACCTTCCAGGGCTACGTAGTTCAGTTCGAACTTGGCAGCGTGCGCTTCGCGCGGATCGTCTTGCGACGGATCGTGGAAAGTCTTCAGCTTAGGCTGACGGTACATGGCGTTGGCGTCGATGTTGATCTTGGCATCGAGGCAATGCAGATCGCCGTCGGCCTTGATCACCAGCGGGTTCACTTCCAGCAGGGCCAGATCGTGATCCTGGAACAGTTTGGCCAGACCTACGAAGATCTTGGCGAACTGGGCAACTTGCTTGCCTTCCAGACCCAACTGGAATGCCAGCTCGCGACCCTGGAATGGCTGAGCGCCAACCAGTGGATCGATAGTGGCTTTCAGAATTTTTTCTGGGGTTTCTTCAGCGATCTTCTCAATGTCCACGCCACCTTCGGTGGAGGCCATGAACACGATGCGACGGCTCGAACGGTCAACGACAGCGCCCAGGTACAGCTCTTTAGCGATATCAGTGCACGATTCAACCAGGATCTTGGTGACTGGCTGGCCATTGGCATCAGTCTGGTAAGTCACCAGACGCTTGCCCAGCCACTGCTGAGCGAAGGCTTTGGCGTCTTCTTTGCTGCGAACCAGCTTAACGCCGCCCGCTTTACCGCGACCACCAGCGTGGACCTGGGCTTTGACAACCCACTCGGTGCCGCCGATTTTGTCGCAAGCTTCTGCTGCTGCTTCCGGGGTGTCTACTGCGTAACCCTTGGATACTGGCAGGCCGTATTCAGCGAACAGCTGCTTACCCTGATACTCGTGAAGATTCATGCTTATTACCGTCTTCGTTAGGTACTGCGCATTCGGCGCTGCGCTCTTTATTGAGTGCCGCGCCACCTGTGACTGCTGCTTGCACAGTCAAACCACCAAAGGCCTGAACCCTGGGTGGTGAAACTGCGCAAGACTGCGTCCAGCGGATATTCCGCGGTGAGTCTTGCGCACAAGGCTCACGACGGGCAACCGCCGTGGTTTCTTATTATCTCGCTTAGCGCTTCTTCTTGTTGGCGATGTGGATGGCATGGCCATTCACTGCCAACGCGGCTTCGTGCAGCGCTTCGGACAGGGTCGGATGGGAGAAAACCATCATGCCGATGTCTTCGGCGCTGGTACCGAATTCCATACCGATTGCGCCTTGCTGAACCAGTTCTGCTGCGCCTGGGCCGATCACGTGGACGCCCAATACGCGGTCAGTCTTGGCATCAGCGATGACTTTGACAAAACCACCGGTGTCGTTGGCTGCCATGGCACGGCCAGAAGCGGCAAACGGGAAGGTGCCGACGTTAACTTCAACGCCTTCAGCTTTCAACTGCTGTTCGTTCTTGCCGACCCATGCAATTTCCGGGTGGGTGTAGATAACAGACGGGATCAGGTCGTAGTTCATCTGGGTCTTGTGACCCTTGATGCGCTCGACAACCATGATGCCTTCTTCGGAAGCCTTGTGCGCCAGCATCATGCCGCGAACCACGTCGCCAATGGCGTAAACGCCCGGCACGGTGGTAGCGCAGTGATCGTCAACGTGGATGAAACCACGCTCGTCGATGTTCACGCCGCTGTCGGAAGCCAGCAGGTCAGTGGTCACCGGACGGCGACCAACGGCTACGATCAGCTTGTCGAAAGTGATGGTCTGTTCGCCATCCTTGTCGGTGTAGGTCACGACAACTTCTTCGCCGTTAACCTTGGAACCGGTAACACGAGCGCCCAGCTTGATGTCCAGACCTTGTTTGGTCAGGGTTTTCAGCGCTTCTTTGGACACTGCGGTGTCGGCAGCCAGCAGGAACGTGTCCAGGGCTTCCAGCACGGTCACTTCGGAACCCAGGCGGGACCAGACCGAACCCAGTTCCAGGCCGATCACGCCAGCGCCGATCACGCCCAGACGTTTTGGAACCGCTTGGAATTCCAGGGCGCCGGTCGAATCAACGATCACGTTCTGGTCGACCGGAGCCGGTGGAATGTCGATTGGACGCGAACCTGGAGCCAGGATCACGTTCTCGGCTTCGATGATTTCGGTCGAACCGTCAGGCTTGGTGATTTCAACTTTCTTGCCGGCCAGCAGTTTGCCGTGGCCTTGCAGGGAAGTAACGCCGTTGGCCTTGAACAGGGTAGCAACGCCGGAAGTCAGGCCTTTAACGATGTTGGCCTTGCGGCCGACCATCGCTGGCACGTCCATGGTCACGCCAGCGTGGTTGATGCCGTGGATGGCAAAACCGTCTTGCGCTTCGTGGAATTTCCAGGAGCTGTCCAGCAGCGCCTTGGAAGGAATGCAGCCAACGTTCAGGCAAGTACCGCCCAGCGCCAGTTTGCCTTCCTTGTCGGTGTATTTTTCGATGCAAGCAGTCGAGAGGCCCAGTTGTGCGGCCTTGATGGCGGCAACGTAGCCGCCAGGGCCTGCGCCAATCACTACAACGTCAAATTTCTGCGACATGAAAAAAAATCCTCTTTAGCTAAAAGCTTCAAGCCGTGAGCCGCACTCCGGCCTGCCTCGCGGCAGACCGGGTGGTACGGCGCACCGCCGCTTTATCAGATATCCAGCAGCAGACGAGCCGGGTCTTCCAGCAGGTTCTTGATGGTCACCAGGAAAGTCACGGCTTCTTTACCATCGATCAGGCGGTGATCGTACGACAGCGCCAGGTACATCATCGGGCGGATAACCACTTGGCCGTTGATCGCCATAGGACGCTGCAGAATGTTGTGCATGCCCAGGATCGCAGCTTGTGGCGGGTTGACGATCGGAGTCGACATCATCGAACCGAAAGTACCACCGTTGGTGATGGTGAAGGTACCACCGGTCATCTCGTCGATGGTCAGTTTGCCGTCACGGGCCTTCTTGCCGAAGTTGGCGATGCCGCCTTCGATTTCAGCCAGGCTCATCAGCTCGGCGTTACGCAGAACCGGTACCACCAGGCCACGGTCGCTGGAGACGGCAACGCCGACGTCAGCATAACCGTGGTAAACGATGTCGCCGCCGTCGATGGAAGCGTTGACTGCCGGGAAGCGTTTCAGCGCTTCGGTGGCCGCTTTCACGAAGAACGACATGAAGCCCAGGCGTACGCCGTTGTGGGACTTCTCGAACAGGTCCTTGTACTTCGAACGCAGGGCCATGACTTCGGTCATGTCGACTTCGTTGAAAGTAGTCAGCATCGCCATGTTCGACTGTGCTTCAACCAGGCGCTTGGCCACGGTGGCACGCACGCGGGTCATCGGTACGCGCTTCTCGGTGCGGTCGCCAGCGGCGAACACAGGAGCAGCGGCAGCCGGGGCAGCAGCCTTGGCAGGCGCAGCAGCTGGAGCGTTTTTCTTGGCTTCAACGGCGGCAACCACGTCTTCCTTGGTCACACGGCCATCTTTGCCGGTGCCCTTGATGGACGCCAGGTTGATGCCGTTTTCGTCAGCCAGCTGACGCGCAGCCGGTGCAGCGATTGGATCTTCGCCACCCGCAGCCGGTGCAGCAGCTGGAGCTGCGGCAGCAGCCGGTGCCGCAGCGGCGGCAGGAGCAGGAGCAGCGGCAGCAGCACCGCCCTCTTCGATCGAGCCCAGTACCTGGTTCGACAGGACGGTAGCGCCTTCTTCGGCAACGATTGCGCCCAGCACGCCGTCAGCTTCAGCCAACACTTCGAGCACGACCTTGTCGGTTTCGATGTCGACGATCAGGTCGTCACGCTTGACGGCCTCGCCTGGTTTCTTGTGCCAGGTGGCAACGGTGCCATCGGCAACCGATTCCGGGAATGACGGGGCTTTGATTTCGATAGCCATTATCTGTGGGTCCTTAAAATTCGGTTTCAGTCAGCGCGAAGGCGTTAAACAGTGAAAGCATCTTGCAGCAGTTTTTCCTGCTGCTCGGCGTGCATCGACGCATAACCACACGCAGGTGCAGCAGAAGCATCACGACCGGCGTACTCCAGGCCCAGTGCCTGTTTGTGATTGCCGATGCTGCGACGCAAATGATGCTGGCTGCTGTACCACGCGCCCTGGTTCATCGGTTCTTCCTGACACCACACCACATTGGTGAGGTTGGTGTAAGGCGCGATGGCCTCCATCAGGTCGTCTTCCGGGAACGGGTAAAGCTGCTCGATCCGCACGATGGCGATGTCTTCGCGGCCTTCGGCACGGCGTTTTTCCAGCAAATCGTAGTAAACCTTGCCGCTGCACAGGATCAGGCGAGTGACCTTGGCCGCGTCGAGGGTGTCGATTTCTGAAATAACGGTCTGGAACGAACCATCCGCCAGATCTTCCAGGGTCGAGATGGCCAATTTATGACGCAGCAGCGATTTCGGCGTCAGCACTACCAGCGGCTTGCGCAGCGGGCGGATCACCTGGCGACGCAGCAAGTGGTAGATCTGGGCCGGGGTAGTCGGCACGCACACCTGGATGTTGTGCTCGGCGCACAATTGCAGGTAACGCTCCAGACGGGCCGAGGAGTGCTCCGGACCCTGACCTTCATAACCGTGTGGCAGCAGCATGGTCAGACCGCACAGACGGCCCCACTTGTGCTCGCCGCTGGTGATGAACTGGTCGATAACCACCTGGGCACCGTTGGCGAAGTCGCCGAACTGGGCTTCCCAGATCACCAGCGCCTGAGGCGTGGTGGTCGAGTAACCGTATTCGAACGCCAGTACGGCTTCTTCGGACAGGAACGAATCGTACAGGTCGAAACGTGGCTGGCCTTCGTACAGGTTCTGCAACGGGATGTAGGTGCCCGCGTCTTTCTGGTTGTGCAACACAGCGTGACGGTGCGAGAACGTACCGCGGCCGATGTCCTGGCCGGTCATGCGGATCGGGTGACCCTCGAACGCCAGGGTCGCGTACGCCATGGTTTCAGCGTAACCCCAGTTGATCGGCAGGCCGCCGGCTTGCATCTTCTGACGGTCTTCGTAGATCTTCGCAACCTGGCGCTGTACGACGAAACCGTCTGGGATTTCCAGCAGCTTGGCCGACAGTTCCTGCAGGGTCTTCAGATCGAACGAGGTGTCGTGACGCGCAGTCCAGGCGTGGCCCAGGTACGGACGCCAGTCAACGAACAACTCTTTGTTCGGCTCCTTGACCAGGCTTTTCACGACATGCAGGCCGTTGTCCAGCGCGTTGCGGTATTCATCGATCTTCGCCTGAACACGTGCATCGTCCACCACGCCGGCCTTGATCAGGCTATCGGCATACAGCTCACGGGTGGTGCGCTGCTTGGTGATTTGCTGGTACATCAACGGTTGGGTGCCGCTAGGCTCATCCGCTTCGTTGTGACCGCGACGACGGTAGCAGACCAGGTCGATGACCACGTCACGCTTGAACTGCATGCGGTAATCGATGGCCAACTGGGTCACGAACAACACGGCTTCCGGATCATCACCATTCACATGGAGGATCGGCGCCTGGATCATCTTGGCAACGTCGGTCGCGTACTCGGTAGAGCGTGCGTCCAGCGGGTTGCTGATGGTGAAGCCCACCTGGTTGTTGATGACGATGTGAACGGTACCGCCGGTCTTGAAGCCGCGAGTCTGCGACATCTGGAACGTTTCCAGGACCACACCCTGACCGGCGAACGCCGCGTCACCGTGGATGGAAATCGGCAGCACCTTCTCACCGGTGGAATCGTTACGACGATCCTGGCGCGCACGTACCGACCCCTCGACCACTGGAGAAACGATCTCCAGGTGGGATGGGTTGAACGCCATGGCCAGGTGAACTTCACCGCCGGTGGTCATTACGTTGGACGAGAAGCCCTGGTGATATTTAACGTCACCGGAACCCAGCTCGACCTTCTTCTTGCCTTCGAACTCGTCGAACAGCTCGCGCGGGTTCTTGCCGAAGGTGTTGACCAGCACGTTCAAGCGGCCACGGTGGGCCATGCCGATCACGATTTCCTTGGTGCCGTAGGAACCGGAACGCTGGATCAGCTCGTCGAGCATCGGGATCAGGCTTTCGCCGCCTTCCAGGCCGAAACGCTTGGTGCCCGGGTATTTGGTGCCCAGGTATTTTTCCAGGCCTTCCGCTGCAGTGACGCGCTCGAGCAAGTGGCTCTTGACGTCCGCAGACAGCACCGGGCGACCACGCACGCCTTCAAGGCGGTGCTGGAACCAGTGGCGCTGCTCGGAATCAGTGATGTGCGTAAATTCGGCACCGATGGTGCGGCAATATGTCTGCTGCAACGCTTCGTGAATTTCGCGTAGGCTCGCTTCCTCTTTGCCGATGAACAGGTCGCCGGCACGGAAGGTCGTATCAAGATCGGCATTGGTCAAGCCGTAATGATTGATCGACAGGTCTGCAGGTGCAGGACGCTGCCACAGCCCCAGCGGGTCAAGCTGGGCTGCCTGGTGGCCACGCATACGGTAGGCCTGGATCAGTCGCAGTACTTCAACTTGCTTCTTCTCGTGCTCACTGCTCACGCTTGCGGCAGAAACCGGCTGGGCGCGGCGCTGGTTCTTTGCCAGCAGCACGAACTGATCGCGAATTGTTGCGTGCGATACATCGGTGGCAGCGTTGCCGTCTGAAGACAACGTCTGAAATTTGGTGCGCCATTCTTCTGGCACAGCGTTAGGGTCGTGCAGGTAGAGCTCATAAAGCTCTTCCACATAGGCAGCGTTACCACCTGAAAGATAGCCGCTGTTCCACATGCGCTGCATCACGCTTTCTTGCATGCTTGGTCACCCTCGATTTGGGGACACCACCGGCGAAAACACCGAGTTTGCTTGCAAAAGGCCAAGTGCAGCGACCAAAACAAGCCACTTAGGATCACGCTGATAGTTCGGGTACCAACCCGAATGCCCCTGCTTGTCTCATTTCTTCAAAATAAGAGCCGCGTCTTTGTAAGTCGCTGCTCAAGTTAAAACTACGGCGCCGGTTGAAGCCTGCGCCGTAGCATCTACGGGCACAACGGTCCTGCTTTTACTACAACGTCGGTTACACGCCGCTTTGCAGCAGCATGCTACGTACGTGACCAATGGCCTTAGTCGGGTTCAGGCCTTTGGGACATACGTTGACGCAGTTCATGATCCCGCGGCAGCGGAATACGCTGAACGGGTCATCCAGCGAAGCCAGACGCTCGGCAGTCTTGGTGTCACGGCTGTCTGCCAGGAAGCGGTACGCTTGCAGCAGGGCAGCTGGGCCCAGGAACTTGTCGGGGTTCCACCAGAAGGACGGGCAGGAAGTCGAGCAGCAAGCGCACAGGATGCACTCGTACAGGCCGTCCAGCTTCTCGCGCTCTTCCGGAGTCTGCAGACGCTCGATGGCCGGAGCCGGCGTGTCGTTCTGCAGGAATGGCTTAACCTTCTCGTATTGCTTGTAGAAGATGCTCATATCGACGACCAGGTCACGGATAACCGGCAAACCTGGCAGCGGACGAACAACCAACTTGTTGCCTTTCACCACGGAAGACAGCGGCGTGATGCATGCCAGGCCGTTCTTGCCGTTGATGTTCATGCCGTCGGAGCCGCAAACACCCTCACGGCAAGAGCGACGATAGGAGAAACCTTCGTCCTGCTCTTTAACCAGGGCCAGCACGTCCAGCACCATCAGGTCCTTACCACCGGTATCGACCTGGAATTCCTGCATGAACGGCGCAGCGTCCTGATCAGGGTTGTAGCGATAAACACTGACTTTCAACATGGCAGCCACCCTTAGTAAGTCCGAATCTTCGGTTCAAACGTCGGAACCGTCTTCGGCGAGAAGTTCACGGCACGCTTGGTTACGCGCTTGTCACCCGGGAAGTACAGGGTGTGGCACAACCAGTTTTCGTCGTCGCGGTCTTCATAGTCTTCACGAGCGTGAGCACCACGGGATTCTTTACGAACCTCGGCGGCGATCGCAGTCGCTTCAGCCACTTCCAGCAGGTTTTGCAGCTCAAGGGCTTCGATTCGAGCGGTGTTGAACGCCTGGCTCTTGTCGTTGATCTTGACGTTGGCGATGCGCGTACGCAGGTCAGCCAGCTGGGCGATACCTTTCTGCATGTATTCGCCGGTACGGAACACACCGAAGTAGTTCTGCATGCAGCTTTGCAGCTCTTTGCGCAGGGAGGCGACGTCTTCGCCATCGGTACGCGAGTTCAGGCCATCCAGACGTGCCAGGGCAGCGTCGATGTCGGACTGGCGTGGACGCGCGTAATCAACGCCTTCCTTCAGGGTCTGTTCCAGGAACAGGCCGGCAGCACGACCGAATACCACCAGGTCGAGCAGCGAGTTGCCGCCCAGACGGTTGGCACCGTGAACCGATACGCAAGCCACTTCACCTACCGCGAACAGACCAGGGATGATCTGGTCAACGCCGTCGGCGTCCTGGGTGATCGCCTGGCCATGAATGTTGGTGGCAACGCCGCCCATCATATAGTGGCAAGTTGGAACAACCGGGATCGGCGCAACAGCCGGGTCAACGTGGGCAAAGGTCTTGGACAGCTCCATGATGCCTGGCAGACGGCTGTGCAGCACTTCTTCACCGAGGTGATCGAGCTTCAGCATCACGTGGTCGCCATCGGGACCACAGCCGTTACCGGCGATGATCTCTTTAACCATGGAACGGGCTACAACGTCACGACCGGCAAGGTCTTTGGCGTTCGGAGCATAACGCTCCATGAAGCGCTCGCCGTTCTTGTTGATCAGGTAACCACCTTCACCACGGCAACCTTCTGTAACCAGTACACCGGCGCCGGCGATGCCGGTCGGGTGGAACTGCCACATTTCGATGTCTTGTACCGGAACGCCTGCACGCAGGGCCATGCCGATACCGTCACCGGTGTTGATCAGGGCGTTGGTAGTCGAAGAGTAGATACGGCCTGCACCGCCGGTCGCCAATACGGTGGCGTTAGCCCGCACGTAAGAGGTTTCGCCGGTTTCGATGCAGATAACGATCATGCCTACAAAGGCACCGTCTTCGTTCTTCACCAGGTCGACGCCGTAGTATTCGTTGAGGAATACGGTGCCGGCCTTCAGGTTGGCCTGGTACAGGGTGTGCAACAGCGCGTGACCGGTACGGTCGGCTGCGGCACAGGTACGAGCGGCCTGGCCACCCTTACCGAAGTCTTTCGACTGACCGCCGAACGGACGCTGGTAGATGCGACCCTGTTCGGTACGGGAGAACGGCAGACCCATGTGTTCCAGCTCGAAGACCGCTTCCGGGCCTACGGAGCACATGTATTCGATAGCGTCCTGGTCACCGATATAGTCGGAACCCTTGACGGTATCGTACATGTGCCAGCGCCAGTCATCGTTTGGATCGGCGGAGGCGATGGCGCACGTGATGCCACCCTGGGCCGAAACGGTGTGGGAACGGGTCGGGAACACCTTGGTGATCACGGCAGTCTTGTGACCGCCCTGGGCCAGTTGCAGCGCAGCGCGCATGCCGGCACCGCCGCCGCCAATGATGATGGCGTCGAATGAAAGCGTATTAACTGTGTTAGCCATGAATCAGATACCCCAAAGAATCTGCACACCCCAGACGAAGTAAGCGAACATCGCGACGCCGCATACTGCCTGGAAGAGAAACCGTACTGCTGTCGCGGACTTGCCCAGCGCCATCGGCGTCAGGTAGTCGGTCGCGATGGTCCACATGCCAACCCAGGCGTGAGCGCCCAGGGCTACAAGGGCCAGCAGACTGAAGATGCGCATCCCGTTGTGAGCGAACAGGCCGTGCCATTGGGCGTAGCCAATGCCAGGGTTCGCCGCGAGGTACCCGATCAGGAAGATGAAATAAGCCGCGAGAACAACCGCAGACACACGTTGCGCCATCCAGTCATAGAGGCCCGAACGCGACAGGTTCGTAACGCTGGTTACCATATCCAAACTCCCGCCAGAACGATCAGCACCACGGAAATGGCGATGACGATTTTCGAGCCCAGCTTGCCGCCTTCCAGCGTCTCACCGATACCCATGTCCATGATCAAGTGGCGAATACCGGCCACAAGGTGATAAAGCAGAGCGGACAGGAGGCCCCAGGCGACGAATTTGGCCAGCGGACTGGTCAAGCATGCCTTCACCTCGGCGTACCCTTCTTCCGAACCCAGGGATTTGCTCAATGCATAAAGCATGATGCCCAGGCCAAGAAACAGGATGATGCCGGATACACGGTGCAGGAACGACGTTACGCCGGTGATGGGGAGTTTGATGGTCCTTAGGTCTAGGTTTACAGGTCGTTGGCTATTCACGGCTTTTTTTCACACTGAAGAGCCCCTAACAATCAGGGCAAAGTTGTTGGGGAGTGCACTGGTCAGGTAACCACCACCCAGGGAGTGCGACCCCCATCAAAACGGGCCCAAAAGCCCCTGGCGGTCGGAGGCCGAGTATAGACAGTTAGGCAACTAATGACAACGCGCACTCCTCACCCTAATAGCGCATTGCGCTGGCGGCATAAAAGGCGTAAACGGCAGGTAATTTCGAGGAAAAAGTACGGTTAAAGCCTTCTGGAGCAAGACTTTAGGCAAATTGACATCTGAATTTATCTCACTATAGTGGTGCGGGCCCTGCGTGGGGGGTCTGTCTGATGATTTGAAGCATAAATAGGAGGCCACATGGCTGACAAAAAAGCGCAGTTGATCATCGAGGGCGCAGCCCCCGTCGAGCTGCCCATTTTAACCGGCACCGTTGGTCCCGATGTTATCGACGTACGGGGCCTGACGGCCACGGGCCGTTTTACATTCGACCCAGGCTTCATGTCGACCGCCTCATGCGAGTCGAAGATCACCTATATCGACGGTGATAACGGTATCCTGCTGCACCGCGGCTACCCGATCGAACAGCTTGCTGAACAGTCGGACTACCTGGAAACCTGCTACCTGCTGCTTAATGGCGAATTGCCAACAGCTGAGCAAAAGGCCCAGTTTGTCAGCACCGTGAAGAACCACACCATGGTTCACGAGCAGTTGAAGACCTTCTTCAACGGCTTCCGTCGCGACGCCCACCCGATGGCCGTCATGTGCGGCGTAGTCGGCGCCCTGTCGGCCTTCTATCACGACTCCCTGGACATCAATAACCCGCAGCATCGCGAAATCTCCGCGATCCGCCTGGTTGCCAAGATGCCGACCCTGGCCGCAATGGTTTACAAGTACTCCATGGGTCAACCCATGATGTACCCGCGCAACGACCTGACGTACGCGGAAAACTTCCTGCACATGATGTTCAACACCCCGTGCGAGATCAAACCGATCAGCCCGGTGCTGGCCGCCGCGATGGACAAGATCTTCATCCTCCACGCCGACCACGAACAGAACGCCTCGACCTCTACCGTGCGCCTGGCGGGCTCCTCGGGCGCCAACCCGTTCGCCTGTATCGCCGCCGGTATCGCCGCACTGTGGGGCCCTGCCCACGGCGGTGCGAACGAAGCCGTATTGACCATGCTCGATGAAATCGGCGATGTCTCGAACATCGACAAGTTCATCGCCAAGGCCAAGGACAAGAACGATCCGTTCAAGTTGATGGGCTTCGGTCACCGGGTCTACAAGAACCGCGACCCGCGCGCCACCGTGATGAAGAAGACCTGCGACGAAGTGTTGAAGGAACTGGGCATCAAGAACGATCCGCAACTCGAACTGGCCATGCGCCTGGAAGAGATCGCCCTGACCGACCCGTACTTCATCGAGCGCTCGCTGTACCCGAACGTCGACTTCTACTCGGGGATCATCCTCAAGGCGATCGGCATTCCAACCAGCATGTTCACCGTGATCTTCGCCCTGGCGCGGACCGTGGGCTGGATCTCCCACTGGAAAGAAATGCTCTCCAGCCCGTACAAGATTGGCCGTCCGCGCCAGCTGTACACCGGCTACGAGTCGCGTGACATCACCAAGCTGGAAGACCGCAAGTAAGCTGATCGCTACTTGGCTACACCGAAAACGGCCTCCCTTGATAGAGAGGCCGTTTTTATTTGTGCCGGATTTGAGAAACAGTTTTGTCGTATCTGTTACCAATAAAGGCAAAAAAAAGCCCCGATCTCACGACCGGGGCATTTTTTTGTAACTGTTACGGGCTTAGTGGCTAACCGCCCCACTCGCCCCCAGGCCAGTCTGCGAACGCACAAACTGCGGGAAGTACAGCGCACGTTCCTTCTCTGCCGCCGCCGACTTGTCGGTGATGGAGAAGAACCAGATGCCGATGAACGCAATGATCATCGAGAACAGCGCCGGGTACTCGTAAGGGAAGATCGCCTTCTCATGGTGCAGGATCGAGACCCAGATGGTTGGGCCGAGGATCATCAGACCAACGGCACTGATCAAGCCCAGCCAGCCACCAATCATCGCACCGCGGGTGGTGAGGTTTTTCCAGTACATGGAAAGCAGCAGCACCGGGAAGTTACAGCTGGCCGCAATGGAGAACGCCAGGCCCACCATGAACGCGATGTTCTGGCTTTCAAACAGGATGCCCAAGCCAATCGCCAGTA
Source organism: Pseudomonas sp. I8001 (assembly GCF_013385345.1). Classification (NCBI taxonomy): domain Bacteria; kingdom Pseudomonadati; phylum Pseudomonadota; class Gammaproteobacteria; order Pseudomonadales; family Pseudomonadaceae; genus Pseudomonas; species Pseudomonas sp. I8001. The sequence goes on along the minus strand of NZ_JACAQC010000010.1, from coordinate 283,986 downwards.
CTGCCAGGGCGATGGTGGTGATCTTCGATACGCGAATCTCATCCTTCTCGTTGGCCTTGCCTTTCTTGATCACGCTGGCGTACAGGTCATGGGACACCGCCGAAGCACCCGCGAGGGTCAAACCGGCAACCACTGCCAGGATGGTGGCAAACGCCACGGCCGAGATGAAGCCCAGGAAGATACTGCCGCCCACTGCGTTGGCCAGGTGCACCGCCGCCATGTTGTTACCGCCGAGCAAGGCACCTGCAGCATCCTTGAACGCCGGGTTGGTGCTGACCAGCAGGATCGCGCCGAAGCCGATGATGAAGGTCAGGATATAGAAGTAGCCGATGAAGCCAGTGGCATACAGCACGCTCTTGCGAGCTTCCTTTGCGTCACTCACGGTGAAGAAGCGCATCAGGATGTGCGGCAGGCCGGCGGTACCGAACATCAGTGCCAGGCCGAGGGAGAACGCCGAAATCGGGTCTTTCACCAGGCCGCCCGGGCTCATGATCGCTTCACCTTTAGGGTGAACCTTGATCGCCTCGGCAAACAGCATGTTGAAGTCGAAGTTGACGTGTTTCATCACCATCAGCGCCATGAACGAGGCACCGGACAGCAACAGCACTGCCTTGATGATCTGCACCCAGGTGGTCGCCAGCATGCCGCCGAACAACACATAGAGGCACATCAGGATGCCTACCAGGATCACCGCGACGTGATAATCCAGGCCGAACAGCAGCTGGATCAACTTGCCCGCGCCGACCATCTGCGCGATCAGGTAGAACGCCACCACCACCAAAGAGCCACAGGCCGACAGGCTGCGGATCTGGGTTTGCCCCAGGCGATAGGACGCCACGTCGGCAAAGGTGTATTTGCCCAGGTTACGCAGGCGCTCGGCGATCAGGAACAGAATGATCGGCCAGCCCACCAGGAAGCCGATGGAGTAGATCAGGCCGTCGTAGCCGGAGGTGAACACCAGCGCGGAAATCCCCAGGAAGGAGGCTGCCGACATGTAGTCACCGGCAATCGCCAGACCGTTCTGGAACCCGGTGATCTTGCCGCCGGCCGCATAGTAGTCGGCCGCCGACTTGTTGCGCTTGGACGCCCAGTAGGTGATGCACAAGGTCGCGCCGACGAAGGCCACGAACATCAGGATCGCTGCGATATTCAGCGGTTGTTTATGCACTTCGCCGGTCAGTGCATCGGCCGCCCAAACGGCAGGTGCAAAGGCCGAAGCGCCGAGTACAGCCAATAGACGACGGATCATTGCGCAGCCTCCTTGAGAATCGCATTGTTCAAGTCGTCGAATTCGCCGTTGGCGCGTCGTACATAGATGCCGGTGAGGACGAAGGCCGACACAATCAGCCCGACCCCGATCGGGATCCCCCACGTAATGGACGAACCGGGGCTGATCTTGGCCCCCAGTATTTGCGGCCCATAGGCAATCAGAAGAATGAAAGCGGAGTAAAGCCCAAGCATGATTGCCGAGAGAATCCAGGCGAATCTTTCCCTTTTACTAACCAGCTCCTTGAAACGCGGGCTGTTTTGAATCGAGAGGTAAATGCTGTCGTTCATTGTTTTTATCCTCGCAGCACAGCTTTTTATTATTGGAACATATCCACTGTATGCGGCTGAGGAACAGGTTCCAGACGACCTTAGTAGTAGAAGGAGTGTAGCGAGGGATATTGAAGGCGCAGGAATAATTGCGGGGGCGAAATAATGTGGGAGCCGGGCTTGCCCGCGATGGGATCACCTCGATACATCAAGTGCACCGAGGCGTCTGCATCGCAGGCAAGCCAGCTCCCACAAGAGACTTACTTAGCAGTCCACTCGGCGACGCGCTCAGGGTGCTTGGCCACCCAGTCCTTGGCCGCCGCTTCAGGCTTGGCGCCCTCTTGGATCGCCAGCATGACTTCGCCGATTTCATCCTTGGAGGCCCACTGGAATTTCTTCAGGAACGCCACGACTTCCGGGGCTTTCTTTTCCAGGCCTTTGCTGCCGATGCTGTTGACGGTCTCAGCAGCACCATAAATTCCTTTTGGGTCGTCCAGGAAACGCAGTTTCCACTTGGCGAACATCCAGTGTGGCACCCAGCCGGTGACCGCAATGGATTCCTGTTTGTCTTCGGCACGGGTCAACTCGGCGATCATCGCCGCGCCCGAACTGGCTTGCAGTTTGTAGTCCAGGCCATAGGCCTTGATTGCTTCGTCGGTCTTGAGCATCACACCTGAACCGGCGTCGATACCCACAATCTTGTTCTTGAAGGTGGTGTCGGTCTTGAGGTCTTCGATGGATTTGGCTTTCACGTACTCAGGCACGATCAGGCCGATCTTGGCGTCCTTGAAGTTGGGGCCGTAGTCGACCACCTTGTCCTTGTTCTTGGCCCAGTATTCACCGTGGGTCACCGGCAACCAGGCGGAGAGCATGGCGTCGAGTTTGCCGGTGGCCACGCCTTGCCACATGATCCCGGTGGCGACCGCTTGCAGTTTCACGTCATAACCGAGCTTTTGCTTGATCACTTCTGCCGCCACGTGGGTGGTGGCGACACTGTCCGACCAGCCATCCACATAGCCGATGCTCAGGGTTTTGCTGTCGGCGCTGGCCAGTGTGGAGCTCATCGCAACTACCAGAGTGGCAGCTGCGCCCAAGAGTCGTCGCATCTTCATAGTGCTTCCCCGAAAGTGCTGCGCCCGGCGGATGCCGAGCGACGTCAACCTGTTGTTATGTGGTGCACCGCGCCCCCTTCACGCGCATCGATCACGTGGTTGCCTCATCAGTGGAGGGCTGACACTTCGATCATCAACCTGCTGCCACAAGCGACCTGCTCTGACTGCGACCTCAGGTAAGCAAGAAACGACATCACATCGCCAGCAGGATGATTTGTAGGACATTCACCGACGATCCCGCCCGAACTTTGCATGTCAAAATTATGCGGCCCCACTGGGACGGCTCAAATCCGGGTAAGATGCGCGCCTTTGCCCCCAGACGGCCTGATCATGCCCGCGACTGCACGTTTCCCGCTCCTGCCCTATTTATTTGCCCTGATCCTCGGTGTGCTGGCCCTCGGTGGCTATTGGTACGGCCTTGGCCAACCGGTGGTGCTGCCGGACGTGGCCAGCGCCAGCCACAAGCTGCAATGTGCGTCCTACACGCCCTTCGACAAAGACCAGTCGCCGTTCGACCAGCCGTTCAAACTGCGCCCCGAGCGCATGGACGCCGACCTGGCGTTGCTGGCCACCCGTTTCGAATGCATTCGCACCTACTCCCAGACCGGCCTTGAAGACTTGCCGGCACTGGCGCGCAAACACGGCCTGAAGCTGATGAGCGGCGCATGGGTCAGCAGTGATCCGGTGGCCACCGCCAAGGAAGTCGAGGCACTGATCGCTTCGGCCAATGCCAACCCCGACGTCGTCACCTCGGTGATCGTCGGCAACGAAACCCTGCTGCGCAAGGAAGTCACTGCCGCGCAGCTGGTCAAGTTGATCCATCACGTCAAGGACCATATCAAGCAACCGGTCACCTATGCCGATGTGTGGGAGTTCTGGCTGCAACACCCGGAAATCGCCCCGGCCGTGGACTTCCTGACCATCCACCTGCTGCCTTACTGGGAAGATGACCCCTCGGGCATCGACCAGGCGCTCAAGCACGTGGGCGATGTGCGCCAGACCTTCGGCAACAAGTTCGCCCCCAAGGACGTGATGATCGGCGAGACCGGCTGGCCGAGCGAAGGCCGCCAGCGGGAAACGGCGGTGCCGAGCCGGGTCAACGAAGCGAAATTCATGCGCGGGTTCGTGGCCATGGCCGAAGCCAATGGCTGGCACTACAACCTGATCGAAGCCTTTGACCAGCCGTGGAAACGTGCCAGTGAAGGGGCGGTGGGGGGTTACTGGGGCCTGTTTGATGCGGATCGCCAGGACAAGGGCGTGCTCGCCGGCCCGGTGACCAATGTGCCGTACTGGCCGCTGTGGCTGGGGGTTGGCGGGATCATCCTGCTGGGCACGCTGCTGCTGGGTGGCCGCGTGCGCACGGCCCGGGCTGCGTTGTTGTTGCCATTGCTGGGCGCCGTGGCGGCCTGCTCGATCGGCACCTGGGCCGAGTTGAACCGGGTCACCGCGCGCTTCACGGATGAGTGGGTGTGGGCTGGATTGCTGGTGGCCTTGAACCTTGCGGTACTGGCTCACGCCGCCCTGGCGTTGAGTACGCGAGAAGGTTGGCGCGAACGCGCCTTCAACTGGCTGGAGCAGCGCGCTGGCTGGCTGGTGGCAATCGCCGGGTTTGCCGGTGCGGTCATGATGCTGGCGCTGGTATTTGACCCGCGTTACCGCAGCTTCCCGAGTGCCGCGCTGGTGCTGCCGGCGCTGGTGTACCTGGTGCGTCCGGTGAGCGGGCTGCGGCGGGAGATTGCGTTGCTGGCGTTCATCATCGGTGCCGGTATTGCGCCGCAGTTGTTCCGTGAAGGGGTGATGAACCAGCAGGCGTGGGGTTGGGCGGTGGTGAGCCTGCTCATGGTCGTAGCCTTGTGGCGTTGCTTGCGGGTGCGCAAGGCTTAAGACCGCTTTCGCGAGCAAGCCCGCTCCCACACTCGACCGCATTCCAAGGGATGTACTCGGTCAAATGTGGGAGCGGGCTTGCTCGCGAAGAGGCCCTGTCAGGCAACGCGAGGCTTACGGACCAACCGCAACCCCGCAATCACCACCGCAAACACCGCAAACGTCGTGTTGTACAACGCCAACGCCGGAAACCCGAACACCAGCGCCAACACCGCCAAACCCCACCCGGCCCGGCCCGGCACGAAAAACGCCAGCACCGCCGTGACCAGCGCCGCCCAGCCCAGCACCTTGAAGTGAATCATCAACCCCAGGTTGGAACGCACCTGGCATTCCCAGCGGCTGGCTTCGTCAGCGCAAATGCCCACCCAACGGCCATCCTCCATGAATCCGTAACGCGCGCCATAACTGGCGGCCAGCCAAAGCGGCAGGGCAATAAGCAACAGGATCAGCGGAAAACGGCGGGACATGGGGCACTCCGATAGGCGAAAACGGCGCCCAGCTTAATCCCCCGGTGGCCGTTGGCAAGTTTTGCAAACAGATAAGTGTTCATTAAGGCGTGCCAAAGTGTATCGTCTCGCTACTATTACCCCGATTCCGACGTTTTTTCCGACTTTTAGTGCCGAAGGCTGGCACTTCGGCAGCAACGCGGTGGTCATAGCCTGCGAACTCCACTTCAGCACGTTTTCCTCTTAGGGATTTAGTCATGCTCCGTTCCTTGCGCTGTGCGGCCCTGTTGGGCAGCCTTTTTCTGAGTGCGTCAGCACTGGCGGTCGATATCGACCAGGCCAGCTATGGCTACCCTTTGACCAACCCGTTTGAAGCGACCATCGCCACCACCCCGCCGAACCTGCGGCCGGAACTGCCATCGGACGATCAAATCAATCAGTCCGACTACACCCTGACGATGCGCCCCGAGCGCGAGTTCAGCCTGCCTGACAACTTCTGGGCGGTGAAGAAACTCACCTACCGCATCGCCAAGCAGGACCGTGCCGCACCGCTGATCTTCCTGATCGCCGGCACCGGCGCACGCTTTGACAGCACCATCAACGAATACCTGAAAAAGCTGTACTACAAGGCCGGTTACCACGTCGTCCAGCTGTCGTCCCCCACCAGCTTCGACTTCATCGCCGCCGCCTCGCGCTTCGCCACTCCCGGCATCAGCCAGGAAGACGCCGAAGACATGTACCGCGTGATGCAGGCCGTACGCGCGCAAAACCCGACGCTGCCCGTGACCGACTTCTACCTCACCGGCTACAGCCTCGGCGCCCTCGACGCAGCCTTTGTCAGCAAGCTGGATGAAACCCGTCGCAGCTTCAATTTCAAGAAAGTCCTGCTGCTGAACCCGCCGGTCAACCTCTATACCTCGATCACCAACCTCGACAAGCTGGTGCAGACCGAGGTCAAGGGCATCAACAACAGCACCACCTTCTATGAGCTGGTGTTGAACAAGCTGACCCGCTACTTCCAGCAAAAGGGCTACATCGACCTCAACGATGCCCTGCTCTACGACTTCCAGAACTCCAAGGAACACCTGACCAACGAACAGATGGCGATGCTGATCGGCACTTCGTTCCGCTTCTCGGCGGCCGACATTGCCTTCACCTCGGACCTGATCAACCGTCGCGGCCTGATCATCCCGCCCAAGTACCCGATCAGCGAAGGTACCAGCCTCACGCCGTTCCTCAAGCGTGCGCTGCAGTGCGACTTCGACTGCTACCTCACCGAACAGGTGATCCCGATGTGGCGCGCCCGTTCCGACGGCGGCAGCCTGCTGCAACTGGTTGACCAGGTCAGCCTGTATGCCCTCAAGGACTACCTGCACGACAGCCCGAAAATCGCCGTCATGCACAACGCCGACGACGTGATCCTGGGCCCTGGCGACCTTGGCTTCCTGCGTAAAACCTTCGGCGATCGCTTGACCGTCTACCCCCTTGGCGGCCATTGCGGCAACCTCAACTACCGCGTCAACGCCGACGCCATGCTGGAGTTCTTCCGTGGCTAAATATCTTCTGCTGCTCGCCGCCCTGATGTGCGCGGGCGTGGCCAATGCCGACAACAGCAAGGCCCACACGCCAACCGTAGTGGACGCCGACGGCTTCAAGGAGCCCCTGAGCCACCTCAAGTTCAACCCTGGCCTGGACCAGCGTGAGTTCGAGCGCTCGTCGGTCAACGCGCTGAATGTCTACGACCCGCTGGAGTCGTGGAACCGCCGGGTCTACCACTTCAACTACCGCTTCGACCAGTGGGTGTTCCTGCCCGTGGTGGACGGTTACCGCTATGTCACCCCGAGCTTCCTGCGTACCGGCGTCAGCAACTTCTTCAACAACCTCGGGGATGTACCCAACCTGCTGAACAGCCTGCTGCAGCTCAAGGGCCATCGTTCCCTGGAAACCACCGGGCGCCTGCTGCTCAACACCACCATCGGCATCGCCGGCCTGTGGGACCCGGCTACCGCCATGGGCCTGCCGCGCCAGAGCGAAGACTTCGGCCAGACCCTGGGCTTCTACGGTGTACCGGGCGGCGCCTACCTGGTGCTGCCGCTGTTTGGTCCGTCGAACCTGCGGGATACCACCGGCCTGCTGGTGGACTACGGCGCCGAGACCGAGATCAACTTCCTGAACGTGTCCAAGGTCAGCGAAAACCACCCGGAAATCTGGGCCCTGCGCGCCGTCGACAAGCGCTACCAGACCAGCTTCCGCTACGGCCAGATGAACTCGCCGTTCGAGTATGAAAAGGTGCGCTACGTGTACACCGAGGCGCGCAAGTTGCAGATCGCCGAGTAATGCCCCGTGTAGGCGCTGGCTTGCCAGCGCCTACCCCCCCCGCCGACACCACTTACGCCATGTAAACCGCAGTTGCAGCACGGCCGCCCTGGCCATTTCCCGATCCTGCTCCGCCAATCCCGAAGGCTGTTCAAGCGCTTCAAGCATCGCAACGCTGGCCGCATCCATCAGCGACTCATTCGCCACGCTCGGTCCACCCTCCTCCAACACCGACTCCAATGCCCGCAAATAGCGATCGCGCTCAATCGCCAACGCACCCCGGCTGTCCGCCAGGCAGGCGCGCAACTCCAGCAACTCATCCCCCAGGTCCAGCCCCAGCAATCCGTTATCCCAGTGGACACGGCGATCGGCAGGCAAGGTTTCGCTGTAGCGCGACAGGCGAATCAGCCGGTCCGCCATGCGCCCGCCAAACCAGCTTTCAGCCTGCTCCAGGGGACGGGAAGTCAATTGCGCCAGGTCGAACAGCGACGCCTTGAACATCCGCCGATAGTGATGCTCGCCGGGATTGAGCTGGATCAGCCGAAACACCACCACGGCAATCCCGACCCCCACCAGCGTCGCGATGGCCTTGTTGAGGAACGCGGCGAAGTCATAGGTCATCACATTGCTGGGCCCTACGTTGTTGACGAAAAAGATGCAGAACGCCGAGGCCGTTGCTGCCAGCTTGAGGCGGCTCATGCACAACGAGGCGAAAAACAGCGGCACTCCCAACGCCAGGCATAACAGGGGAAAGCCATCGAAGCCGGGCAACAGCACGAAGCACACAAAACCGGCCACCGGGATCGACAGCGCTATGCCCTTGAGGAAATTCAGGCTGGAGGCCGACGGGTTTTCCCGCGCTGCAAACAGGCTCAACACCACGCCACAAATCGATACCGCGCCCAAACCCGAAGGCCATGCCGTAAAGATCCAGAACGCCGCGACCGCCAGAAACGCCAACGCACTGCGCAGCCCGCCAAGCACCCCCTGCTCGATATCCCGGTGCCAGGACATCGCCCCCGGTGCGCCGGGCGGCACCCTGCCCTGCTCGACCGCCGACAGCGTCAATGCACCCAGCTCAATCAAGCGCAACACCTGCGCCAGTTGCACCAGGCAAAAGTGCGCCTCCTGGCCAAGCTGCGGATCCTGCAACGCCAGGCCAAGCCGTTGTGACAACTCGGGCAGTTCATCAAGACGCTCCTGCTGCAACGCCGAAGCCACCGCTTCAATCAGTGGCCCGACCGCCGCCGTTTCATCGAGCATCATCCGCTGGCGCGCCACGCCCCGCGCCGCCCGCAGCAGGCTAAGCAGATCACGGCTGAGCACCCGCAAGGCCTGGGAGCGGCGCCGGCCCTTGGGCCCTTCAAACCAGGCATGGTCGCGCTGGCTGTCCACCGCCACCAGGCGGCTCAATGCTTCGAGCAAGCCTTTACGCTGGTCGGTACCCAACAGCTCCGAAGCGGCAGCCCGCACCCCGGCCTGCCAGGCGGCGCGCGCCTGAACCGCCAGCACCTGCTCGACCCGGCGCGGCCACAGAATCGTACTGGCGATGGAGGCACAAAGAATCCCCAGGCTGATCTCCTGGCAGCGTGCCACCGCCTCATCGAACACTCCCAGCGGTGCCGCCGTAGCGGGTAGCGCAATAATCGCCGTGGTGTAACCCGCCAGCACAAACCCATAGGACGCATGATTGCGCAGCAAGGATGCCCCCGTGGTGCAGAACGCCAGCCACAGCGCCATGCACAGCAGGAACAGCAGCGGCGCCTGGCCAAATACACCGATCATCGCGATGGAAACCATGGCCCCGACAAACGTACCCACCAGCCGATAGGCGCCTTTGGCCAGGACCATGCCGCTGGTGGACTGGCCCACGATAAATACGGTGGTCAGGGCCCATTGCGGTTGCTGCAAGTCAAAACAGAAGGCCAGGTACAACGCGACCCCGCCGGCGATCATGTTGCGCAAGGCAAACAGCAGATCGCTACGGGACGGGGTCAACGTCGCCTGCCAGAAATCAGGGAGCTGGAAGGTGGAGGATTTCATTAAACCTACATATAGATAGCAAGCTAATGATTAGCATCGTATCTATATTTGTGGCGAATGCCAATCTCAGGCTATTTGACCAGGCGCTTTTCCTTGGATGGCCTGTAGCCAAAGTAGGCGCTGTAGCACTTGCTGAAATGGCTCGGCGAGACAAACCCGCAGGCCACCAGCACGTCCACCTGGGACAGCTCGGTGTGTTGCAGCAGCCGACGGGCCTCGGTGATGCGCAGTTCCAGGTAATAACGCTGGGGCGTGGTGCCAAGCTGCTCCTTGAACAAACGCTCCAACTGGCGTCGGGAACGGCCCGCATAAACGGCCAGTTGCTCAAGCTCCAGAGGCTCTTCGAGGTTGGCGTCCATCAGGTTGACCACCTCGCGCAGGGGCGCGCTCAAGCAGATGTTCTCGGTCGGTTTCACCCGCCGGTAGCGCGACTCCTCAAACGCCAGGATGTCCTCGATTCCCTCCACCAACGCTTTGCCGTACAGCCCCTTGATCCAGTCCAGCGCCATATGAAACGCACCGGAAGGGCTCGATGCCGTCAGCCGGTCGCGATCAATCACATAGGGTTCGCTGCTGACCTGCGTCGCCTTGCAGAACTCGGCCAGGGCCGGGCGATGTTCCGGGTGCACGGCGCAGCGGTAGCCGCCCAGCAATCCCGCACGCCCTAGGAACCACGCACCATTCCACAAACCGGCCAGGCTCACACCCTGCTCCGAGGCGCTTTTCAGCAGGTGGATAAACTCCTCCGCAGCCTTCAGTTCAGTGCGATAGCCACCGCATATCACCAACAGGTCCAACTCTTTAAGCACCGAAGACTCAAGCCGCGCATCGGGCCGGATCACCAGCCCCAGGTCACTGATCACCTCGCCTTCCCGCAAGCCGAAGGTCGACGTAGAAAAAGAAGCGGGCCGCAGCAGGTTGGCGGTGATCAGCGTATCCAGCGCCTGGGTAAACGCCGGCAGCGAGAAATGTTCGAGCAACACAAATCCCGCACGCACCGTCTGGCGGGCGTCGCCGGGATTTTCATTCAGGTAGCGGAGGTTCTTGCCTTTCATGCCCCCGCTGAATTGCCGTCGCTCGATCAAATGCCTATGCCCTCACCCGCTTCCAGAGGTTACCCAGCACGCTGACCACCGCCAACACCACGGCCCCGGCAATGATCCCCGCCACTGCATTGAGCAACGTCGGCATCAACCACGCCAGGCCGCCAGTGCTCTGGCTCACGGTCTCGATCCAGTGATGCACCACCGGCACACCATGGGTCAGGATGCCACCGCCGACCATGAACATCGCCGCCGTACCGATCACCGACAGGCTTTTCATCATGTACGGCGCCGCCCGCAGGATCGCCCCGCCAATGCTGCGCGCCGCCTGGCCGGGCTTCTGGGTGAGCCACAGGCCCAGGTCGTCGAGCTTGACGATACCCGCCACCAGGCCGTAGACGCCGATGGTCATGACGATGGCGATACCCGACAGCACGATCACTTGCTGCATCAGCGGTGCATCGGCCACGGTACCGAGGGTGATGGCGATGATTTCGGCGGAGAGGATGAAGTCGGTACGGATCGCGCCCTTGATCTTGTCCTTCTCGAAGGCCACCAGGTCCGTGGCCGGATCCGCCACGGCTTCCACCAGGTGCGCCTGCTCTTCGGTGCGCTTGTGGAAGAAGCTATGGGCGAGCTTTTCGAAACCTTCAAAACACAGGTAAGCGCCGCCCAGCATCAACAACGGCGTGACCGCCCACGGCGCAAACGCGCTGATCAGCAAGGCGGCGGGCACCAGGATCAACTTGTTGACGAACGAGCCCTTGGCCACCGCCCACACCACCGGAATTTCCCGCTCGGCGCGCACCCCGGAGACTTGCTGGGCATTCAGCGCCAGGTCGTCCCCCAGCACGCCGGCGGTTTTCTTCGCGGCCATCTTGGTCATCAACGCCACATCGTCGAGCACCGCGGCGATGTCGTCGATCAATACCAGCAAACTGCTTCCTGCCATGGCTCAGGCTTCCCGTGATTCAAAGTGCGCCGAGAATAACGCGGCGCACACCGGGTTAGCGAGCCGTTCAGCGCGCAGGCGTTTGCCAGCCACCGCCAAGGCTCTGGATCAGCGCCACACTGCCCTGGCTGAGCTGGCCCTGGGTGTCGCGAAGATTCTGCTCGGCTTGCAGCAACACCAGTTGCTGGGTCAGCACGGCCTCCTGGCTCACGGTGCCGGCGCGCAACTGTGCTTCCTGGCTGCCGAACAGTTGCTGATTACGCTGGTACACCTGCTGGAACGCATCGGCCTGGGTTTGCAGGTGGTTGATTGCCGACAGGTTGTCTTCAACGTTCTGCAAGGCGCTGAGCACGGTGCCCTTGTAGGTCGCGGCGATCTGGTCATAGCTGGCCTCGGCCTGCTTGACCGCCGCTTCGCGGGCGCCGCCATCGAACAGGGTTTCCGCCAGCGCCGGGCCCAACGTCCAGATGCGATTGGGCAGGGAGAACAACCCGCCCAACGCACTGCCGCGGTAACCGGCCTCGGCAGTAAGATCCAGGGTCGGGAAGAATGCGGCTTCAGCCACGCCGATTTTCGCGTTGGCCGCCGCTGCCGAGCGCTCCGCCGCCACCACATCGGGACGCCGTTGCAGCAGGGTCGACGGCAAGGTCAACGGTGGCCGCGGGACCACGAAGCTGTAGTCATTGCGCACCGCCACGCTGAATTCACTCGGCGCCACACCCACCAGCACCGCCAGCGCGTGTTCGTATTGCTCGCGGTCGCGCAGGGAGGTCTGCAAGTCGGCAATCGAAGTGGTCAACTGGTCCTGCGCCACCAGCAACTGGTCGTTGGTTGCGACGCCCTGGGTGAACTGCACCTGGATCATGTCCAGCAGTTGCTGGTTGATCTTCTGTTGTTGCTGCAACAGGCGCACGTCGATGTCCATCTGCCGCAGGGCGAGGTAGTTACTCGCCACGCTGGAACTGATGGACAGCCGCACCCCGGCCAGCAACGCATCCGATTGCTGGGCCGTCGCCTGGCTGGACTCTATCCCGCGCCGCACCAGGCCCCACAGGTCCGGCTCCCAACTGGCGGTCAAGGTTGCGCTGACACTGTTCTGCACGCCGCCCGCCGTGGTACCGGTGGTGGACGTGCCGCTACCACTGCCTGCCGTTCCCCGCGAACCCGACAACCCTACGCCAACGGTGGGCCACAACCCTGCCCGGCTGGACGCCACCTGCGCCTGGGCCAGACGATAAGCCGCCTCCGCCGCGATGATCGACTGGTTGGCCTTGGCCGAGCGCGCCACCAAATCGTTCAGCACCGGGTCCTGATAGGCCAGCCACCACTGGCTGTCCATGGCCCCCTGGGGGTTGGCCGCCGCGCGTTGCCACTGCGCGCCTTCCTTGAAGGTCTGCGGCAGCTCCATGGCGGGCTGCTGGTAATCGGGCCCGACCATGCAGCCGCCGAGCAGCAAGCTGATGCAAAGCACGCTGTATTTCACGTTCATAACCTTGCTTCCTTACGCCGACCCAGGCGCTGTGACGCCCGGTCGAGCCACAGGTAGATCACCGGGGTGGTGTACAGCGTCAGCACCTGGCTGAACAGCAGGCCACCAATAATCGAAATCCCCAACGGCCGGCGCAACTCAGAGCCATAACCGGTGCCGAGCACCAGCGGCAGCGCGCCAAGGATCGCCGCCAGGGTCGTCATCATGATCGGCCGGAAACGGATCAGGCACGCCCGGCGAATCGCTTCCTTGGCCGTTAGGCCGAACTCCCGCCGCTCGGTGATCGCGAAGTCGATCATCATGATCGCGTTTTTCTTCACGATACCAATCAACAGAATCACCCCCACCAGCGCAATGATCGACAGCTCGGTGCCGGTCAGCAGCAAGGCGATCAACGCACCGACGCCGGCCGAGGGCAAGGTCGAAAGAATGGTCAGCGGGTGCGTCAGGTTTTCGTAGAGGATGCCCAGCACGATATACACGCACAGCAACGCAGCGACGATCAGCAGCGGCTCACTGGCCACCGACGACTGGAACACCTGGGCCGTACCGGCAAACTGGCCGACCACACTGGCGGGCATGCGCAGTTGCTTCACCGCATCGTCCACCATCGCCGTGGCCTGGCCGATGGACGTACCGGGCGCCAGGTTGAACGAGACTGTCACCGCCGGGAACGTGCCCTGGTGACTGATGGAAATTGCGGTGCGCGCCACCGTGTTATCCGCCAGTGCCGAGAGTGGCACCAGGGTCTGCCCGGTGGTCAGGTTGGGCGCCGCCGTGGTGCCCTTGGTGGTCGTGGCCTGGGTGCCCGTCGGCACATAAATGCCCTTGAGCGCGGAAGGGTCGGTCCAGTATTCCGGCGCGATTTCCATCACCACGTGGTACTGGTTGGCCGCGCGATACAGGGTCGCGACCTGGCGCTGGCCAAAGGCGTCGTACAGCGTCTGGTCGACCGCCGAGACACTCACCCCGAGGCGCGCCGCCGTGTCCCGGTTGATTTGCACATTGGCCAGCAAGCTGTTGTCTTGCTGGTCGGTATTGAGGTCGGTGAGTTGCGGCAATTTGCGCAGCACCGCCACCACCTTGGGCACCCATTCGTCCAGCGACTCCTGGTCATCGGCGGTCAGGGTGTATTGGTATTGCGCGCCACTTTGCCGGCCACCCACGGTGATGTCCTGGGCCGACTGCAAATACAGCTTGGTGCCCGGCAAGTCGCCGAGGCTGCGGCGGATCTGGCCGATGATTTCGGTGGCGTTGTCCTTGCGCTCGCCCAGGGGCTTGAGCAATACAAACATCTGCGCGCTGTTGACCGCCCCGCCGCCCCCTCCGCCACCGCCGACAAACCCGGCGACGGTTTCGATGTTCGGGTTTTTCATCACCTTGCGGTTGATCTCGGTGAAGTCCTTCTGCATCGCCCCATAGGAAATGCTCTGGTTCGCCAGGATGCTGCCCTGCAAGCGCCCGGTGTCTTCCTGGGGGAAAAAGCCCTTGGGCACCAGCACGTACAACACGCCGGCGAGCACGATCACCAACACCGTCACAAAACCCATCAGCACCGTATGGTCGATCACCCAACCGAGGGTGCGATCGTAGAAGCGGTGAAAGCGCGAATCCGGGTGTTCATTGCCTTCATGAATCGCTTTCGGCGCGCGCAGCAGCACGCTGGCGAGCATCGGCGTGACGGTCAGGGAGATCAGCATCGAGATCACAATGGCCACCGACAACGACACCGAAAACTCGCGGAACAGCCGCCCGACAATCCCGCCCATCAGCAGCAGCGGAATAAACACCGCCACCAGCGACACGCTGATGGTCAGTACCGTGAAGCCGACTTCCTGGGCACCGGCCAGCGCCGCTTCCACCCGGGTCTTGCCGCGCTCCAGGTGGCGCATGATGTTTTCCACCACCACAATCGCATCGTCCACCACAAAGCCGGTGGAAATCGTCAGCGCCATGAGTGACAGGTTGTTCAGGCTGTAGCCGAGGAAGTACATCGCGCCGAAGGTGCCGAGCAGCGACAGCGGCACCACAATCGCCGGCACCAGGGTGCTGCGCCAGTCGCGGAAGAAGCCGAAGGTCACCAGGGTCACCAGCAGGATCGACACCAGCAACGTGATCTCGACGTCATGCAACGAGGCGCGAATGGTGGTGGTGCGGTCCATCAGCAGGTTGAGCTTGATCGTCGCCGGAATCGAGCTTTGCAGGAACGGCAGCGAGGCTTTCACCGCGTCCACCGTTTCGATCACGTTGGCGCCCGGCTGCTTGAACACCACCAGCAATACCGCCGGCTTGCCGTTGGACAGGCCGAAGTTGCGCAGGTCCTGCACGTCTTCGCGCACGTAGCCCAGGTCGGCGATATGGATCAGGTCGCCGTTGTGGGCCTTGACCACCAGCGGCCCGTAGTCCTTTTCATCGAGCAACTGGTCATTCGCCGCAATGCCGTAGTTACGGTCGCCGATGGCCACGTTGCCCTTGGGCAAGTTGACGTTGGAGGCGTTGATCACCTGGCGCACCTGCTCCAGGCTGACGCCGTACTGGTTGAGCCGATCGGGGTTCAATTCCACCCGCACCGCCGGCAGCGCCCCGCCGCCCACCGTCACGTCACCGACCCCGGTGGTCTGCAACAACTTTTGCTCCAACAGGGTCGAGGCCACGTCATACATCTGCCCCGGCGTGGCGCTGTCGGAGGTCAGGCTGATGATCAGAATCGGCGAATCCGCCGGGTTGACCTTGCGGTACGTCGGGTTGCCGGACAGGTCGCTGGGCAGGTTGCTGCGGGCCGCATTGATCGCCGCCTGCACATCCCGCGCGGCGCCGTCGATGTCGCGATTCAGGTCGAACTGCAAAATGATCCGCGCCGAGCCCAAGCTGCTGGATGAGGTCATCTGCGTGACCCCGGCGATCTGCCCGAACTGGCGCTCCAGGGGCGTGGCCACTGAACTGGCGACGGTGGTCGGATCGGCGCCGGGCAACGAGGCGCTGACGCTGATGGTCGGGAAATCCACCTCCGGCAACGGCGCCACCGGCAACAGCATGAAGGCCAGCGCGCCAAACAGTGCGAGGCCGGCCGCCATCAAGGTGGTTGCAATCGGGCGGCGAACAAACGGCGCGCTGAGGTTCATTGCCATCAGACCGCTTCAGCCGGGCGGCGGCTGAAGCGCTGCCCCAGGCCGTGCATGGCGAGGAAGATCACCGGCGTGGAAAACAGCGTCAGCAACTGACTGAGCAACAACCCGCCGATAATCGCGATGCCCAGCGGGTGACGCAGCTCCGAACCAATCCCCGTACCGAGCGCCAGCGGCACCGCGCCGAACAGCGACGCCATGCTGGTCATCAGGATCGGCCGGAACCGCAACTCTGCCGCCTGGCGGATCGCGGCCGTGGGGCTCAGGCCGCCCTCGCGTAACAACTCCAGGGCAAAGTCGACCATCATGATGCCGTTTTTCATCACGATACCGATCAGCAACACAATGCCGATCAGGCCGATGATGTCGAACTGCGTGCCCGTCACCAGCAGCGCCAGCAAGGCCCCGAGTGCTGCCGAGAGCAGCGTCGAAAGGATCGTCACCGGGTGCACGAAGCTCTCGTACAGAATCCCCAGCATCAGGTACACCACCACAATCGCCGCCACCACCAGGAATACCTGGTTGGACAGCGACTGTTCGAACGTCGCCGCCGCGCCTTCCAGGTTGGCCTGCACCGACAGCGGCAAGCCGACCTTGGCCTCGATGTCCTTGAGCCGCGTCACTGCCGTGCCAAGGGTCTGGCCCGGAGCAAGGTTGAACGACACGTCGGCATACGGAAACTGACCCAGGCGGTTGATGGTCACGGGCGTACGCACCACCTGCAGGGTCGCCATGCTCGACAGCGGCGCCACACCGCCACCGGGAATGTCCACGTACAACCCGGTGAGCAGGTCCGGCAAGTTGCGCGGCGGATGGTCGGTGGCGATCACCACGTGGTACTGGTTGAGCTGGGTGTAGATCGTCGAAACCTGGCGCTGGCCGAAGGCGTCATACAGCACATCGTCAATCGCCTGGGGCGTGATACCGAGTCGCGAGGCGGTGGCGCGGTCAAAGGTCAGCTGGATCTGATTGCCGAATTGCATCGCCTGGCTTTGCACGTCGGTGAACATCGGGTCTTGCTTGATCGCCGCCAGCAGCTTGGTGGTCCACGTTTCCAGCTCGTCCGGATCGGTGGCTTGCAGGCCCAGGCGGTAGCTGGTGGTGGACACCGTGGCGTCGAGGGTCAGGTCCTGTACCGAGTGCAGGTACAGGCGGATCCCGGCGTCGTCGGCGTTGGCATCGGAGAGCCGGCGGATCACCTCGGTGGCACTGTCACGCTCGCCGCGGGGCTTGAGGTTGATCAGCAGGTTGCCCTGGTTGATGGTCGGGTTGGTCTGGTCGATACCGACGAAGGACGACAGGCTTTGCACCGCCGGGTCCTTGAGGATTCGCGCGGCCAGGCGCTGTTGTTCGGTCTGCATCTGCTGGAATGAAACCGTCGGCGCCGCCTGGGAAATACCCTGGATCAGCCCGGTGTCCTGGTCGGGGAAAAAGCCCTTGGGCATGATCACCAGAATCATCAGGGTCAGCGCGGCGGTGAGCGCTATCGAGATCAGGGTCAAGGTGCGGTGCGCCAACACCCAGTCAAGGCCACGCACGTAGTGGGTGTTGATGCGGTCGAAGAAATCCGCGCGGCGTTCCTGGTGCTTATTCTTGAGCATCCGCGCGCACATCATCGGCGTGAGGGTCAGGGAGATGAACGCCGAGATAACGATGGTCACGGCCACGGTCATGGCGAATTCGCGGAACAGCCGGCCGACCACATCGCCCATGAACAGCAGCGGGATCATCACTGCAATCAGCGCAATCGACAGCGAAATAATCGTGAAGCCGATTTGCTCCGCCCCCTTGAGCGCCGCCTCCAGCGGCGAGTCGCCCGCCTCGATATAGCGTGTGATGTTTTCGATCATCACGATGGCGTCGTCCACCACGAATCCGATGGCGATAGTCAGCGCCATCAGTGTCAGGTTGTTCAGGGAGAAGCCCAGCGCATAAGCCACCGCCAGGGTGCCCACCAGCGTCAGCGGCACGGTGACTGCCGGAATAACCGTCGCCGCAACGTCGCGCAGGAAAATGAAAATCACGATCACCACCAGCAGCACCGCCACCGCCAGTTCGTACTGCACATCGGTGACCGAGGCGCGGATGGTTTGCGTGCGGTCGGTCAGCACATCGACCTTCAAGGTACCCGGCAAACTGGCCCGCAGCTTGGGCAGCAATTGCTGCACGCGGTCGACCACCTGAATCACATTGGCGCCGGGCTGGCGCTGGATGTTCAGCACAATCGACGGCGTGCTGTTGGTCCACGCAGCCTGGCGCGGGTTCTCCGGGCCCTGGGTGGAACTGGCGATCTGCGACAGGCGAATCGGCGCGCCATTTTTATAGGCGATCACCAGGTCGCGGTATTCCTCGGCCGATTGCAGCTGGTCGTTGGCACCAATCGAATACGCCTGGAACTTGCCGTCGATATTGCCCTTGGCCTGGTTGACGTTGGCCGTGCCGAGGGAGGTGCGCAGGTCATCAATGGACAGGCCGAGGCTATTGAGCGCCGAGGTATTCGCCTCGACCCGCACCGCCGGGCGCTGACCGCCGCTGATGGTCACCAGGCCGACGCCAGTGATCTGCGAGATCTTCTGCGCCAGCCGTGTATCCGCCAGGTCCTCGACCTTGGTCAGCGGCAACACATCGGAGGTCAGGGACAGGGTCAGCACCGGCGCATCCGCCGGATTGACCTTGCTGTATACCGGTGGGTACGGCAGGTTGGCCGGCAGGAAGGTGCCGGCGGCGTTGATCGCGGCCTGCACTTCCTGCTCTGCCACATCCAGGGACAGCGACAGGTCGAATTGCAGGGTCACCACCGAAGCGCCGTCGGAGCTGGTGGAGTTCATCGACTTGAGGCCCGGCATCTCGCCGAGCTGGCGCTCCAGCGGCGCGGTGATCGAGGAGCTGACCACGTCCGGGCTGGCGCCGGGGTATTGGGTGAAGACCTGGATGGTCGGGTAGTCGACTTCAGGCAACGCCGACACCGACAACAGGTGATACCCCAACATGCCCAGCAACAGCACCGCGACCATCATCAAGGTGGTGGCGACGGGACGTTCGATAAAGGGCCGCGAAATGTTCATGCTCGGCAGCTCCTCACTGGGCGACGACCTTCACGGCCGAACCGTCATCCAGTTTGTCGGCGCCTTCGGTGATCACCTGCTCGCCTGGCTTGACCCCGTTTTCGAGCACCGCCGACACATCGCCCATCGATGGGCCGGTCTTGATGTTGCGCAGGCTGGCCTTGTCGCCATTCACCACGAACACAAAATCGCCCTTGCTGCCATGCTGGATCGCCCGGGTGGGCACCACGGCAACCTGGGCCAGGGTGTCGGCCTTCAGGCGCGCATTGACGAACTGGTTGGGGAACAGCGCACTGCCCGAATCATCGAACTGCGCCTTGACCTTGATGGTGCCGGTGGAGGTGTCTACCTGGTTGTCCAGGGCCAACAGGCT
The DNA here is from genome assembly GCF_013385345.1 of Pseudomonas sp. I8001. Lineage (NCBI taxonomy): Bacteria > Pseudomonadati > Pseudomonadota > Gammaproteobacteria > Pseudomonadales > Pseudomonadaceae > Pseudomonas > Pseudomonas sp. I8001. The sequence continues at coordinate 264,602 of NZ_JACAQC010000010.1, read as the reverse complement.
GCCGGTGGCCAGCAGGGCTTTCTTGTTGCGGTCGTAGGCCAGCACCGTCACGGCGCCACGGCCCAGGGCCTGGTTGATAGCGCCCAAGTCGTCCTCGGGGACCGCGAACACCACGGTGGCCGGGTTCATCTGGGTAATCACCACGATGCCGGTGGTGCTGGTGGTGGTGACGTAGTTGCCGGGGTCGACCAGGCGCAGGCCCACCACACCGTCGACCGGCGAGGTGATGGTGCAGTAGCCGACCTGCACTTCAAGGTTCTGCACATTGCCCTGGTCGGCGGCCACGGTGCCCAGTTGTTGCTGGACCAAGGACGCCTGGGTGTCGACGGTTTGCTGGCTGGTAGAACCGGCCTTGACCAGTTCGCGGTAGCGCACCAGATCGCGCTGGGCATTGCTCAACACAGCCTGGTCGTGGGCCAGGGTACCCTTGGCCACGGCCAGTTGGGCCTTGAGGGCGCGGTCATCGATCCGCGCAATCACCTGGCCCTTGCTGACGTGCTGGCCTTCCTTGAATTCCACGCTGCTGAGGATGCCATCGACCTGGGTGACCACGGTCACACTGCGGGTGGGGGTGACGGTGCCGAGGGCGTCGATATACACCGGCACGTCCTGCAACACCACCGGCACCACGGCTACCGGTTCGCCGGTGGCGGCCGGCCGGCCTTTGTGCCCGCCTGCAAAGAAGTGCAAACCCAGGGCAATCAACAACGCTACCAGTAACAACGTGCCAACGGCCCAGGCGAACGTACGTCGTCTGCTTTTCTCCACGGGTTTCTCTCTCGAACGCCGAAAACAGGAAGCGGTGGCCAGGCTAAATGGCCGCTCGCTGCCTGAACTCTAGCAGCGCGCTGGAGCTGTGCCTGTACGACCGTGAATGCGTTCAGCATCAAGACAGACAAAGTCAGCTGGGCGCCCCGCCATGCAAGGGCTGCGGCGGGATTCTTGAGCCCTGCGCAAAGCCGGTGCTACCATGCCAGACCGCCTGTCTTGGCAAGGAACCTCCTGGTCTATGAGCACCATTCGCGAGCGCAACAAAGAACTGATCCTGCGGGCTGCCAGTGAGGAGTTTGCCGACAAGGGCTTCGCCGCGACCAAAACCAGCGACATCGCCGCCAAGGCCGGGCTGCCCAAGCCCAACGTCTACTACTACTTCAAGTCCAAGGACAACCTCTATCGCGAGGTGCTCGAAAGCATTATCGAGCCGATCCTGGCGGCCTCCACACCGTTCAATCCTGATGGCGACCCTTCGGCCGTGCTGAGCGGGTACATCCGCTCGAAGATCTGCATCTCCCGGGATTTGCCGTTTGCCTCGAAAGTGTTTGCCAGTGAGATCATGCACGGCGCCCCGCATTTAAGCCCCGAGCAGGTGGAACAGCTGAATGCCCAGGCCAAGCACAACATCGACTGCATCCAGAGCTGGGTGGACCGTGGGCTGATTGCGCCGATTGATCCGCATCACCTGATGTTCAGCATTTGGGCGGCGACGCAGACGTATGCGGATTTTGACTGGCAGATTTCGGCGGTGACCGGGAAGGCGAAGTTGGATGAAGCGGATTATGAGGCGGCGGCGCAGACGATTATTCGGTTGGTGTTGAAGGGGTGTGAGCGGGACTGATAGACCGCAGCGTCTTCAAGATTCGCGAGCAAGCCCGCTCCCACATTTGAATTTGTGCCAGACATAAATTGTTTAAACGCCGCAGATCCAATGTGGGAGCGGGCTTGCTCGCGAAAGCGCCCTCCCAGACACATCCTGCACAAAGCCAAACCATCATCTCCAGATTCCCCGATCTAGCCTCTCAGAACCCCACCTGAAGAGAGGCAAAGGAATGCCTGATCCAGCTGCTTCACATCGCCTGCGCATCGGGCGATTCAGCGAGTCCAACCGCATCTACCTGATCACCACCAACACCCACGAACGCGCGCCGATATTCAGTGATTTTTATCTCGGCCGCCTGGTGGTCTGGCAATTCCGGCTCGCCCAGTATCAAGGGCTGGCGAACTCCCTGGCCTGGGTGGTCATGCCCGACCACTTTCACTGGTTGATTGAGCTGCAAAAAGGCTCATTGGGAGACCTGATGTGCCAGGTGAAGTCCAAAAGCACTCGAACCGTTAATGGCGCTACGGGCCGCAAAGGGCGGCTATGGCAAACCAGCTTTCATGATCGTGCGCTGCGCAAGGACGATGACTTGGTGAAGATGGCTCGGTATGTCGTGGCCAACCCATTAAGAGCAGGGTTGGTGGAGCGGATTGGCGACTATCCGCTGTGGGATGCGGTTTGGGTTTAGGTCCGGGACCGAGTCGCCCCTTTCGCGAGCAAGCCCGCTCCCACATTTGACCGAGTTCCAGCCTTGGAATGCAGTCAAATGTGGGAGCGGGCTTGCTCGCGAAGAGGCCCGACCAGTCACCTCACATCAAGCAGTAACCCCCGCATCCGCCAACAACCCCAACCCCTCGATCGCACTGATCGCACACTGCTCGTCAATATCCGACGTATCCCCGCTGATCCCGATCGCGCCCAGCACCACACCCGCCTGGTCCCGGATCAACACCCCGCCCGGTGCCGGCACCACGCTGCCCTGCCCCAGGCTGTTCAGCGCGGCAATAAACGCCGGCCGTTGCTGTGCGTCCAGCGCCAGCAAGCGCGAGCCCTTGCCCAGGGCTATCGCGCCCCAGGCCTTGCCAATCGCGATCTGCGGGCGCAGCAGGCTCGCGCCATCCTCGCGCTGCAACGTTATCAAATGCCCGCCGCTGTCGAGTACCGCAACGGTCAGCGGTGCCGCCGAAATGGTGCGGCCTGCCGCGATGGCGTGGCTGGCCAGGTTGACTGCGACTTTCAAGGTTAAAGCGCTCATGGGTGCCGTCCTTATCTTGTTATGGGAAAGCCGTGGGGCTCTGTCTGATCAGAAGCTCGATCAAACAAATAGAACACAATAGATTTATTTTTTGTATACAATATTTCGAAACATACGCACCACACGTCGAAATATTCCCGTCCATAAGCCTTCCGACGAACGTAAAGGCCACCCAAGAAAATGGATTGACCTGCCCCGCTCGCCGTGAATACACTTCGGACCAACACCACTTGTATACAATTACAAAACGCAAGAGGCACCAAAACCATGAGCAAAATGAGAGCAATCGAAGCCGCTGTCCTGGTGATGCGCCGTGAAGGGGTCGACACCGCCTTCGGTATCCCGGGCGCCGCGATCAACCCGCTGTATTCGGCCTTGCAGAAGGTCGGTGGCATCGATCACGTCCTTGCTCGCCACGTTGAAGGCGCCTCGCACATGGCCGAGGGCTACACCCGCACCAAGGCCGGCAATATCGGCGTGTGCATCGGCACCTCGGGCCCGGCGGGCACCGACATGGTTACCGGCCTGTACAGCGCCTCGGCGGACTCGATCCCGATCCTGTGCATCACCGGCCAGGCGCCACGGGCACGCATGCACAAGGAAGACTTCCAGGCTGTCGACATCACCAGCATCGTCAAGCCGGTGACCAAGTGGGCGACCACCGTCCTGGAACCCGGCCAGGTGCCGTATGCCTTCCAGAAGGCCTTCTATGAAATGCGCTCCGGCCGCCCGGGCCCGGTGCTGATCGACCTGCCATTCGACGTACAAATGGCCGAGATCGAATTTGACATCGACGCCTACCAACCACTGCCCCTGGCCAAGCCTTTGGCGACCCGCATCCAGGTGGAAAAAGCCCTGGCCCTGCTGGACCAGGCCGAGCGCCCATTGCTGGTGAGCGGTGGTGGCGTGATCAACGCCGACGCCAGCGAACTGCTGGTGGAATTCGCCGAGTTGACCGGCATCCCGGTGATCCCGACCCTGATGGGCTGGGGCACGATCCCGGACGATCACCCGCAGATGGTGGGCATGGTCGGCCTGCAAACGTCCCACCGTTATGGCAACGCCACGATGTTGAAATCGGACGTGGTGCTGGGCATCGGTAACCGCTGGGCCAACCGTCACACCGGCTCGGTGGAGGTGTACACCGAGGGCCGCAAATTCATTCACGTGGACATCGAGCCGACGCAAATCGGCCGCGTGTTCACCCCGGACCTGGGCATCGTTTCCGACGCCGGCTCTGCATTGACCATGTTCATTGAAGTGGCCCGCGAGTGGAAAGCCGCCGGCAAGCTCAAGGACCGCAGCGCCTGGCTCCACGATTGCCAGCAGCGCAAGGCCACCCTGCACCGCAAGACCCACTTCGACAACGTGCCGGTCAAGCCGCAACGGGTGTACGAAGAGATGAACCAGGTGTTCGGCAAAGACACCTGCTACGTCAGCACCATCGGCCTGTCGCAGATTGCCGGCGCGCAGTTCCTGCACGTCTACAAACCACGCCACTGGATCAACTGCGGCCAAGCCGGCCCGCTCGGCTGGACCATTCCGGCGGCACTGGGTGTGGTCAAGGCGGACCCGACCCGCAAAGTCGTGGCACTGTCCGGTGACTATGACTTCCAGTTCATGATCGAAGAGCTGGCCGTGGGCGCACAGTTCAAGCTGCCGTACATCCACGTGGTGGTGAACAACTCCTACCTGGGGCTGATCCGCCAGGCCCAGCGCGGGTTTGAAATGGACTACTGCGTGCAGCTGTCCTTCGACAACCTCAACGCACCGGAACTCAACGGTTACGGCGTCGACCACGTGGCCGTCGCCGAAGGCCTGGGTTGCAAGGCCCTGCGGGTGTTCGAGCCGGGCCAGATCCAGCCGGCACTGCGCAAGGCTCAGGAAATGATCGAAGAATTCAAGGTTCCGGTGATCGTTGAGATTATTCTGGAGCGGGTGACCAATATTTCCATGGGCACCGAGATCAACGCCGTCAACGAATTCGAAGATCTGGCACTGGTGGGCAACGACGCGCCGACTGCCATTTCACTGCTCGATTAAGGAGAACCCCATGCCGCGTTTTGCCGCCAACCTGTCCATGCTGTTTACCGAACAGGACTTTCTTGCCCGTTTCAAAGCCGCCGCCGACGCGGGGTTCAGTGGTGTGGAATACCTGTTTCCCTATGAATTCAGCTCAGCTGAAATCAAGGCGCAACTCGATGCCCACGGCCTGACCCAAGTGCTGTTCAACCTGCCGGCCGGTGACTGGGCCAAGGGCGAACGCGGCCTGGCCTGCCACCCGGACCGGGTCGAGGAGTTCCGTGCCGGGGTCAACCTGGCCATCGCCTACGCCCAGGTACTGGGCAATACCCAGGTCAACTGCCTGGCGGGGATTCGCCCGGCCGGCGTGGATGACGCGACGCTTGAAAAAACCTTCGTCGCCAACCTCAAGTACGCCGCCGACAAGCTGCAGGCGGTAGGCATCAAGCTTGTGATGGAGATGATCAATACCCGCGACATCCCGGGCTTCTACCTGAACAACACGGCGCAGGCCCTGTCGATTCGCGAGCAGGTGGGCAGTGCCAACCTGTTCCTGCAATACGACATCTATCACATGCAAATCATGGAAGGCGACCTGGCCCGCACCATGGCTGCGCACCTGGGTGAGATCAACCACATCCAGCTGGCGGACAACCCGGGGCGCAACGAGCCGGGGACCGGTGAGATCAACTACCGCTTCCTGTTCGAACATTTGGACCGCATCGGTTATCAGGGTTGGGTCGGCTGTGAGTACAAACCGTTGACCACCACCGAAGCGGGTTTGGGTTGGCTCAAAAGCCACAACGCGATCTAACTGAACAAACACAGCACCCAATGTGGGAGCGGGCTTGCTCGCGAAAGCGGTGGATCAGTCGACATCAATGCTGAATGTCGGCCCCCATTCGCGAGCAAGCCCGCTCCCACAGTGGATCTCCTGTGTTTAGCAGGCCGCGCCAGGCCTGCACACCTAACAATAAGAGGATTTTCGTCATGGCTAAAATCGGATTTATCGGCACCGGCATCATGGGCCAACCCATGGCTGCCAACCTGCAAAAGGCCGGTCACCAACTGTTTCTTTCCGAGCATCACGGCAAGGCGCCGGCTGAACTGATCAGCGCTGGTGCGGTGGCCCTGGCCAACCCGCAGCAAGTGGCCCAGGAAGCCGAATTCATCATCGTCATGGTGCCCGACACCCCGCAGGTCGACGATGTGCTGTTCCGCGCCGACGGCGTCGCCGCAGGCCTTGGGCCGAACAAAGTGGTGATCGACATGAGTTCGATCTCGCCCACCGCCACCAAGGCCTTCGCCGCGAAGATCAACGAGACCGGCGCACGTTACCTCGACGCCCCGGTGTCCGGTGGTGAAGTCGGTGCCAAGGCCGGCACCCTGAGCATCATGATCGGCGGCGACCCGCACACCTTCGAACGCGCCCTGCCGCTGTTCCAGGCCATGGGCAAGAACATCACCCTGGTGGGCGGCAATGGCGATGGCCAGACCGCCAAGGTGGCCAACCAGATCATCGTTGCGTTGAACATCCAGGCGGTGGCGGAAGCGCTGCTGTTCGCCTCGAAGAACGGCGCCGACCCGGCCAAGGTGCGTGAAGCACTGATGGGGGGTTTTGCTTCGTCGAAAATCCTCGAAGTGCATGGCGAGCGCATGATCAAGGGCACCTTCGATCCGGGCTTCCGCATCAACCTGCACCAGAAGGATCTGAACCTGGCCCTGGCCGGTGCCAAGGAGCTGGGGATCAACCTGCCGAACACCGCCGGCACGCAGCAGGTGTTCAGCACCTGCACCGCCATCGGTGGCGGCAACTGGGACCACTCGGCGCTGATCAAGGGCCTGGAACATATGGCGAATTTTTCGATTCGCGATAAATAACCCCCGTTGAAACCTGATCGTTCCCACGCTCTGCGTGGGAATGCAGCCGTGACGCTCCGCGTCACAACAGCGGACGCAGAGCGTCCAGTGATTCATTCCCACGCGGAGCGTGGGAACGATCTGATGCACCCCTAATAACAAGAATCCCCGGGAGCCCGCTTATGTCGGTCGATCCGCAACACCTGCTTCGCGAGCTGTTTGCCACAGCCATCGACGCCGCCCACCCCCGGCAAGTCCTCGAACCCTATCTGCCCGCCGACCGCAGCGGCCGTGTCATCGTGATCGGTGCCGGCAAAGCCGCCGCCGCCATGGCGCTGGTGGTGGAAAACTGCTGGCAAGGCGAAGTCTCGGGCCTGGTGGTCACCCGCTACGGCCACGGCGCACCCTGCAAGAAAATCGAAGTGGTCGAAGCCGCGCACCCAGTGCCGGATGCCGCAGGCCAGGCCGTGGCCAAGCGTGTGCTGGAGCTGATCAGCAACCTGGGCGAAGACGACCGCGTGATATTCCTGCTCTCCGGCGGCGGCTCTGCACTGCTCGCCCTTCCGGCCGCCGGCATCACCCTGGCGGACAAGCAAGCGATCAACAAGGCCCTGCTCAAATCCGGCGCCACCATTGGCGAGATGAACTGCGTGCGCAAGCACCTCTCGGCGATCAAGGGCGGGCGCCTGGCCAAGGCAAGCTGGCCTGCCACCGTCTACACCTACGCGATTTCCGATGTACCGGGCGACCAGGCCACGGTCATCGCTTCCGGCCCCACTGTTGGCGACCCCAGCACCTCGCAACAGGCGCTGGCGATTCTCAAGCGCTACCAGATTGAAATCCCGGCGTCGGTGCGCACCTGGCTGCAAAGCCCGGAGTCGGAAACCGTCAAGCCCGGCGACCCGGTGCTGGCCCGTAGCCATTTCCAACTGATCGCCCGCCCGCAGCAATCCCTGGAAGCGGTGGCAGTGAAAGTCCGCCAGGCCGGTTTCAGCCCGCTGATCCTCGGCGACCTGGAAGGCGAAGCGCGGGACGTGGCCAAGGTGCACGCCGGTATCGCCCGGCAAATCATCCAGCACGGCCAACCCCTGGCGGCGCCTTGCGTGATCCTCTCCGGCGGCGAAACCACCGTCACCGTACGCGGCAATGGCCGTGGCGGACGCAACGCCGAATTCCTGCTGAGCCTCACCGACAGCCTCAAGGGCCTGCCCGGCGTCTACGCCCTGGCGGGTGACACCGACGGCATCGACGGCTCGGAAGACAACGCCGGCGCGATCATGACGCCCACCAGCTACGCCCGCGCCGAAGCCCTGGGCTTGAGCGCCAGTGACGAGCTGGACAACAACAATGGCTACGGCTACTTCGCGGCCCTCGACGGCTTGATCATCACCGAGCCGACCCGCACCAACGTCAACGATTTCCGCGCCATTCTGATTCTTGAAAGTCCTGAAAGAGAGTCCCCTGAACATGACGCCTGACAAGAAGGTCAAGATCCTCGCCACGCTGGGCCCGGCCACCGACAGCATCGACGACATCCGCGAGCTGGTGGAAGCCGGGGTGAATATCTTTCGCCTGAACTTCAGCCATGGCGATCATGCCGACCACGCCCAACGCTACCAGTGGATTCGCCAGGTGGAGCGCCAGCTCAATTATCCCCTCGGCATCCTGATGGACCTGCAAGGGCCGAAGCTGCGGGTGGGGCGTTTTGCCGAAGGAAAAGTGCAACTGATTCGCGGCCAGGCCCTGCGCCTGGACCTGGACCCGACACCCGGTGACCAGCGGCGGGTCAACCTGCCCCACCCGGAAATCATCGCGGCCCTGCAGCCCGGCATGGACCTGCTGCTGGACGACGGCAAGCTGCGCCTGCGGGTGATCACCAAGCACGCCGATGCCATCGACACCACCGTGCTCAATGGCGGCGAACTGTCGGACCGTAAAGGCGTGAACGTACCCCAGGCATTGCTGGAGCTCAGCCCGCTGACCGCCAAGGACCGCCGCGACCTGAGCTTCGGCCTGGAACTGGGGGTGGACTGGGTGGCGCTGTCGTTTGTGCAACGCCCGGAAGACATCCGCGAAGCCCGCGAGTTGATCGGCGACAAGGCGTTCCTGATGGCCAAGATCGAGAAGCCCTCGGCGGTGCAGCGCCTGCAGGAAATCGCCGAGTTGAGCGACGCGATCATGGTCGCCAGAGGTGACCTGGGGGTGGAAGTGCCGGCGGAAAGCGTGCCGCAAATCCAGAAGGACATCATTGGTGTGTGCCGCCAGTTGGGTAAACCGGTGGTGGTGGCCACGCAGATGCTTGAATCCATGCGCTTCTCCCCGGCGCCGACCCGTGCCGAAGTCACCGACGTGGCCAACGCAGTGGCGGAAGGGGCGGATGCGGTGATGCTGTCGGCGGAAACCGCTTCCGGTGAATACCCGTTGGAGGCCGTGCTGATGATGAGCAAGATCATTCGCCAGGTGGAAAATGGCCCGGATTACCAGACCCAGCTGGACGTCAGCCGGCCCAAGGCGGATGCCACGGTGTCGGACGCCATCAGCTGTGCGATCCGCCGTATCAGCAGCATCCTGCCGGTGGCAGTGCTGGTGAACTACAGCGAGTCGGGCACCTCCACTTTGCGGGCGGCGCGGGAACGGCCGGCGGTGCCGATTCTGAACCTGACACCGAACCTGTCGACGGCGCGACGCTTGAGCGTGGCGTGGGGCGTGCATTCGGTGGTGAACGATCGGCTGCGGCAGGTGGATGAGGTGTGTTCCACGGCGTTGGAGATTGCCCAGGCACAGGGTATGGCGGAGCGTGGGGATACGTTGGTGATTACCGCGGGGGTGCCGTTCGGGCAGCCGGGGTCGACCAACTCGTTGCGGATCGAGACATTGATCTAATCCCCTGTGGCGAGGGAGCTTGCTCCCGCTGGACTGCGCAACAGGCCCATCTTTTGGGGCCGCTGCGCGCCCCAGCGGGAGCAAGCTCCCTCGCCACAAGATTCGGCGCTTTCCTGCAGATTATTGATCATGCCCAACCAACCCTGCCCCGACTGGGCCGAAGCCCTGCTCAACGGCTTCAGCCAGATATTCCTGCAGCGCCACCCGCTGTGTGGCCTGCTCTGCCTGCTGGCGATCCTGGTCGGCGCCCCGGCCCTGCTCGGCGGCGCGCTGCTGGGCGGTGTCGCCGGCTTGCTGACCGCCCAACGCCGCGGCTATCCCAAGGCCGAACGCCAGGCCGGTCTCTATAGCTACAACGGCGTGCTGCTCGGCTTGCTGATCAGCCAGCACTTCAGCTGGTCGGCACTGCTGCCGCCGTTGATTCTCGCCTGCGGTGGCCTCAGCGCAATCCTCACTCGCCAGTGGCTCAAACGCGCCGCCAACCCCGATGACCTGCCCGCCTACACCGCACCGTTTGTGGTACTCGGCTGGCTGCTGCTGGGCACCACCGCGCCCGCCGCATTTGCCGCCAGCGAACCCCGCACCTGGGCGCTACTCTGCGCGCCGTTCACAGGTCTGGCCCAAGTCATCCTGATGGACCACCCCCTCGCCGGCCTGCTGATCGCCCTCGGTCTTGTAATAGCCAGCCGCCGCGCGGCCTTGTGGGCGCTGACCGGCGCGAGCCTCGGCGTGTTGATCGCCCTGTTGATGGACGAGCCCGCCAGCGCCCTGCTCGGCCTGCACAGCTATAACCCGGCGCTGGCCGCCCTGGCCCTCAGCCAGTATCGTCGCCAACCCTGGCTGCCGCTGATCGGCATTCTCCTGGCGATCATCCTCACGCCCGGCTTCACCGGCCTGAACCTGCCCGCGCTGACCGCGCCGTTTATCCTCGCCACCTGGCTGGTGCGCGCCAGTCAGCGGGTGATGCAGAAAACCCGCATGGACAGCCCCTTCGAATCCCCCTAGGCTTCGCTGATCTTCGATTCAGGCGACTTCCATGGACAGCAACAAGCACTGGCGTGAGCGTCTCTACGTCATGGTTTTCCAAAGTGACACCCCGGCCGGCCGACGCTTCGACAGCACCCTGTTGCTGATCATCCTGGCCAGCCTGGTGATCGTGATCCTCGACAGCATCCAGGCAGTCCACGACAACTACGCCAACGTGCTGGCCTATATCGAGTGGGGCTTCACCATCATCTTCGCCATCGAATACGGCCTGCGGCTGTATTGCTCGCCCAAGCCGTTGCGCTATGCCTTCAGCTTTTATGGGCTGGTGGATTTGCTGGCGATCGTGCCCGGGATCCTCGCGCTGTACTACAGCGACGCGCAGTACCTGCTGATTATCCGAATCATCCGGATGCTGCGGATTTTCCGCGTGCTCAAGCTCGGCCCGTACCTCAAGCAGGCCAACTACCTGATGTCGGCGCTGCGGGGCAGCAAGCAGAAGATCGTGGTGTTCCTGGTCAGCGTCTGCACCCTGGTCACGGTGTTCGGCACCTTGATGTACGTGATCGAAGGCCCGGAGCACGGGTTTACCAGCATTCCCAAGGGCATCTATTGGGCGATCGTCACCCTGACCACCGTGGGCTTTGGCGATATCGTGCCGAAGACCCCGCTGGGCCAGGTGATTTCGTCGCTGGTGATGATCACCGGTTATTCGATCATCGCGGTGCCCACCGGGATCTTCACCGCCGAACTGGCCAACGCCATGCGCGGTGAGCAATTGCAAACGGATTGCCCGGTGTGCAAGAAAAACAGCCATGAGCCCAATGCAGCGTTTTGCTCACGGTGTGGCAGCGCGCTTTTCAAGAAACTGGAATAAGCAAAGTTCTTTTTAATCTTTAAGCGACTATGCGCCCCCCCGTTATAGTCGCTGGCATATTGCCCCCATGCGTTTCAAAAACCTTCTCGAACAACAAGGAATGAGCAGTGAAAAAACTCGTTAGTGCCTCTCTCCTGGCCGCCGGCCTCGCACTGGCTGGCGTCGTCCAGGCCGCCCCGGTCACCCTGCTCAACGTCTCCTATGACGTGATGCGTGACTTCTACAAGGACTACAACGCCGCCTTCCAGAAGCACTGGGCCGCCGAGCATCCAAACGACAAGCTGACCCTGCAGATGTCCTTCGGTGGTTCGAGCAAACAAGCGCGCTCGGTGATCGACGGCCTGCCGGCTGACGTGATCACCATGAACATGGCCACCGACATCAACGCCCTGGCGGACAACGGCAAACTGGTGCCGGACAACTGGGTTACCCGCCTGCCGAACAACAGTGCGCCGTTCACTTCGGCCACGGTGTTCATCGTGCGCAAAGGCAACCCGAAAGCCCTGAAAGACTGGCCGGACCTGCTCAAGGATGGCGTGCAAGTCATCGTGCCGAACCCGAAGACCTCCGGTAACGGCCGCTACACCTACCTCTCGGCCTGGGGTTATGTGCTGAAAAACGGTGGCGACGAAGAGAAGGCCAAGAAGTTCGTGGGTGACCTGTTCAAGCACGCACCCGTGCTGGACACCGGTGGCCGTGCCGCTACCACCACGTTCATGACCAACCAGATCGGCGACGTGCTGGTGACCTTTGAGAACGAAGCAGAAATGATCGCCCGTGAATTCGGCCGTGATCAGTTCGAAGTGATCTACCCGAGCGTCTCCGCAGAAGCTGAGCCGCCAGTGTCGATCGTCGACAAAGTGGTCGAGAAAAAAGGCACCAAAGTGGCTGCCGAAGAATACCTGAAGTACCTGTGGTCGCCGGAAGGCCAGGAAATTGCCGCCAACAACTACCTGCGTCCACGTGACCCGAAAGTGCTGGCCAAGTACACCGACCGTTTCCCGAAAGTCGACTTCCTGTCGGTAGAGAAGACCTTTGGCGACTGGCGCACCGTGCAGAAGACCCACTTCAATGATGGCGGGGTTTTTGACCAGATCTACTCCGGCCAATAAGCAGTTCTGACTGGAGAAACCCGGTCAAAAATGTGGGAGCGGGCTTGCTCGCGAAGGCGGTGGATCAGTCGGTACATCCGGTGACTGTCACACCGCATTCGCGAGCAAGCCCGCTCCCACATTTGTTTCAGTGTTCAGCGGTTACATCGGCGGTGTCACGCCATCCTTACCCGCAGAAATCGCCTGGGCCGTTACGCCCCCGTCCGCGCCCTTCGCCGCAAACATCACCACCTTCACCCCAGGCTTCAGCAAGCTGCGATCACCCGGTTCCAGGTTGACGATCGGCACATCATCCGGCACCACGATCTTCTGCTCGCCGCCCTTGTACTTGACGGTCAACGTGCGGCCATCGCTCACCACCAGGTCACCCACGGTGCCGTTGGTCATGCTGCTGCCTTCCTTCAGGTCGAACGCACGGTGCCCATCGCCTGTACCGGCCATCGCCGGTGGGAATACATGCACTTCCAGCGCCGTCAGGGTGCCATCCGCGTTGGGCATGGCCGCCGAACCGATGTAACTGCCGGGCTTGATGTCTTCGATTTTTGCCAGGGTGACCGCACGCACCTGCGTGTCCTTGGTCAGGTGCACGGTGACGTCTTCACCGCTGTTGACCTTGACGTGCATCGCGTCGCCGTCCATCGCGGTAATCGCACCCCGCACGCCGACACGCGGGGCATCTGCGGCCTGGGCAACGCCCACGGTCATCAGCGCGGCCAGGCTGGAGGCCAGGAGCATCTTGTTGAATGTCGTCTTCATGGCAGTCGATTTCCTGTTTATGCAGTTGTGACTGAATGTATCATCGACCTTCAGCGCGAAAGTTAACGTTTCAGTCATTAATTCCCGGCATGAGTGTTATCACCACAGACAGGCTACTCGCGCCCGGGGCCAGTCTTTATCCTCGCTCGCCACAATCCTTCGCTTTTATGAGAACGCCATGAACGCCACGCCCCCCGCTACAAGCACGATGACCCGAGGCATGGTGATGCTGTTTGCGTTCTGTTGCGGCGCCATCGTCGCCAACATCTACTACGCGCAACCGATCATCGAGCTGATCGCCCCGGACATCGGCCTCACGCCGGCCATGGCCAGCCTGATCGTGTCCCTGACCCAGATCGGCTATGCCCTGGGCCTGTTCTTCCTGGTGCCGTTGGGCGACCTGCTGGAAAACCGCCGGCTGATGATCATCACCACCGTGGTGGCCATCGCCAGCCTGCTGGGTGCGGCGTTCACCGAACAGCCGAACCTGTTCCTGCTGGTGTCGCTGCTGATCGGCTTCAGTTCGGTGTCGGTACAGATCCTGATTCCGCTGGCGGCGCACCTGGCGCCGGCTGAATCCCGTGGCCGGGTGGTCGGCAGCATCATGGGCGGCCTGCTGCTGGGTATCCTGCTGGCGCGACCGGTGTCCAGCGTGGTGGCCGACCACTTCGGCTGGCGCGCCATGTTCATGGCCGCTGCGGCACTGATGGCGTTTATCAGCGTGGTGCTGATGCTGACCATCCCCAAGCGCCAACCGGATCACGCGGCCAGCTATGGCCAGCTGCTCGCCTCGCTGGGCACCCTGCTGCGCCGCCAGCCGGTGCTGCGCCAGCGCGCGTTTTACCAGGGCTGCATGTTCGCCACCTTCAGCCTGTTCTGGACCGCCGCCCCGCTGGAACTGTCACGCAACCACGGCCTGAGCCAAAGCCAGATCGCCCTGTTTGCCCTGGTCGGTGCCCTGGGCGCCATCGCCGCGCCCATTGCCGGGCGCCTGGCGGATGCCGGCCACACCCACCGCGCTTCGCTGCTGGCGATGCTGTTTGCCGCACTGAGCTTCCTGCCGGCCTTCGTGCACCCGCTGTACAGCGTGATCGGCCTGGCGGTGACCGGCGTGGTCCTGGACTTCTGCGTGCAGATGAACATGGTCCTTGGCCAGCGCGCCATCTACGCCCTCGACGCCAACAGCCGTAGCCGACTGAACGCGCTGTACATGACCAGCATCTTCATCGGCGGCGCCTTCGGCTCGGCGATTGCCAGCAGCGTGTACGAACACGGCGGCTGGCTGGGGGTGATGCTGGTGGGCAGCGCATTCCCGCTGGTGGCGTTGCTGCGCTTCTTGAGCGCCTCGCGGCAAGGGGCGGTGGCGACTGCCTGACCCACCTTACAACCGCATCAACGGCTCCAACGCCGCATCCGCCAGAAATGACGAGTGACGAGGTCAAGGGCTTGCTGACTGATTGGGAATTACCGCCCAGGGATTTATGGGCGGTATCCCCTCCAGGAGGATGGCGAGCGCCCTGGCGCGTTGCTTTTCAGCGCAGGTGAGTAGACAGACCGATCACGTCCTCTGGCCGGATCAAGCGTGTGCTTTTAAGCAGGAAGTTTGTCTGACGCCGTCCCAGTAAGTCGATGCCCACAAAGTAACGCCCGCTCTGCTGGTTGTATTTGACGACGGTATCTCCAATACGGCCCGTGTAGCTATCCACCAGCCGCAAGGGCGTTCCGACTTCTGTCATTAAACCCGTCAGATCAATTGTGTCTTGGCCACTGGTGAAATCCATGATCAGGTCAGCGTCGTCATAGACCGAGTCGCTGGCCTGCTCATACCTGAACGTGTTTCTACCGCCCACACCCCAGAGCGTATCTCCACCTGCCCCGCCGGTGAGAACGTTATCCACCGTATTGCCTATGAGCGTATCACGGCCTGAGCCGCCAATCGCATTCTCCACGGTGACACCTTTGGCTATACCAACGTTATTGCGCAAGCCGCCTACGCTGGAGGCTGCGCCCTCGCGCAAGTCGATGGTCTGGTTCTGCCGGAAGCCCGAAAAGTCCAGGGTGTCATCGCCACCTTTGTCCCTCACCAGGAACCTGGGAGCGCCACTCTGGGAATGCAGGCTAAGGAAGGGATCACCGGTGTTGGAGTTGAAGCCATAGACAGTATCGTGCGGAGCAGGAAAAGGTTCCGGATTCGGGTCCGGTTGAGGTTCTGGCTTGGGCTCTGGTTGGGGCTCCGGCTTGGAAACTCCAGGTTCGTGTGCCCCGCCAGTGACTATGTCACTTGCCTGAATGCCACCCACGCTCTTAATCAGAAAATCCGCTTTGCCCCTGCCAGTGGTGTCGAGACCCAGACTACCGTTTCCGCTGCGCGGGTCATGGCTCAGGACAATCTCGCCAGCACGCCCCGTAAACCGCTCAACAATGTTGAAATGCTTGATTGAGGTATTTTTCAATAAGCCCGAAAGGTCGATCTTGTCTGTGCCGCTGGTGAAATCCAGGATTTCGTCAGGCCTGGTGAGTGTCGAGTCACTCGCTCTATCGTAAGCAAACACGTCCGCGCCTGCGCCGCCTGTCAACCTGTCTGAACCCGCTCCACCCTTGAGCCGGTTGCCGGCCTCATTCCCTATGAGCTCATCGTCACCTGAGCCACCTGTGGCATTTTCAATGACAACGCCCTTGGCGATAGACACATTACCCTTCAAGCCACCCACATTGGAAAACGACTCCGCATTCAGGTTGATCTTCTGGTTCTGGGAAAATAGCGAAAAGTTCAGCGTGTCATTCCCGCCCCCGTCCCATACCGAAAATATCGGGGCGTCCTTCGAGGACTCAAGGCTGAAGTGGTCACGGTCAGTATTGGATTCAAAGCCATAAGTAGTATCGGTATTCCGAATATTGAGATTGGCCCCGTAGAGTTTCTGTACGGCAGCAATATCATCTTTCATTGGCGTTGAAGGTTCGCGCGATTTGAAGTCATGGCCCGTATGATTGGTTTCTCGCCAGTAACTCATCACGCTGTGGGCTCTGGTGTCCTGCGTGTATAGGGCATCTGCATAAGAGTGCACACTTTCACCATAGTCCCCAGGGTGGCCAAGCCCCAGGGCATGTCCCAACTCATGTATGGCCGTTGATAAAAAAACATCGCCATGCCGTGGGGCATCAGAAGCGCCTTTCGTTCCAACCGTAGTGTTCATATCACCGTACCAGCGATTAGGCAGCCCCGACACCCCGCCATTGTCATCGGGATTGGCCTTGATGGTTATTGAACCATCCGGACCTGGCGCCCCCTCCTTGAAGACAATATTTGTCACGTCCTGCCAAGACGTCAGGGCTTTGCGCAAGGACGCTTTCTGTTGCACAGAGAATTGATCGTCAAGGGTGAAGGAAAGCTCGATTTTGTTATCGCCATTACGATCGTAATGCCTCGAACCCTCTCGCAGGATCTGCTTTGCAGCATCATCCGTGGTGAAGGTTTTTTTTGAGGTTGCGCCATCACTGGTAGTGGCCGCATTCAACGTAGATAGCTCATGACTTGATACAGGCGGATTAACAAAAGAAGCAGTGACTCTCATACAAACAACATCCTTTTAGTTGAGACTTTGATTCATCAGGAAACAGACTTTCAACGCGACTGTTTCACTTAACAGCCGCCTTAAAATCTCACATGAAAAAACCGAATGTCACCCCTATGAACGTTTCAATTTAAATATCCAAACAGCCAGAAACACATCGCCAATTTTTTAAGCGCACTATATTTATATTCAGAAGTTTCAGATCAGGCCAGCTCTGCATTCAATATGCGATACGAAGAAAACCGGAGACATATAAACCTACAATTACCCATCGCCCTAACCAGGGCATGAAAACAATCTGCTACACATCCGGCTGCTGCACCACGTGGTGCTGATGGCTGAGAGCCAGGCACTGGAAACAGGGCCAGACTCTGCCTTCACTCTGGCGGTTACCCAGGGGCGCCCGGCTGTTGAAGCAGACCTTTCAATAGCTGCAGCAACGTCGACAATGTCTTGGCGATCATCTCGTTCAACACTGCAAGCGTGGTCGTTTTCGAATCAGGCGCAGGGGGCGGCGCCGGGGACGGCACTACATTTGGCATGGGTAATGGCACCGGCTTGAACCCAGGCGTCGCCCCCGCCCACTGCACATCCGTCGACTTGATCTGGCCAACACTGTTGATCAACAACTCGGCTTTGCCACTGCCGTTCAGGTCAACTTCCAGGCTTGACCGGCCCGTGGCGGCGTCGTACTTGAGCAAGGCCTCGCCAGCGCGCCCCGTGAATCGGTCCGTGAACACCAGGGTGCCCACCCCGGCTTCTTTCAATGCGCCCGACAGGTCGATCTTGTCGGTACCGCTGGTAAAGTCCTCGATCAAGTCAGGATCCTGAGGCGTGGAATCACTGGCCTTGTCGTAGATAAACATGTCCGCTCCGCCGCCACCGCGCAACGTATCAGCCCCTGCTCCACCTTTGAGTCGATTGCCCGCCTCGTTACCGATCAGGGTGTCGCGACCGGCCCCACCTGTTGCGTTTTCAATTGTGCACCCCTTGGCAATCGAGACATTGCCCTTCAAGCCGCCCACGTCAGAGAACGACTCGGCATTGAGGTTGATCTTCTGGTTCTGTGAGAACCCTGAAAAGTCCAACGTATCGTCACCGCCGCCGTCCCATACGCAAAAAACGGGTTTGTCCGTGGCGCTCTTGAGCGTCATCGCCTCCCGCTCGGTGTTGGAGTTGAAACCATACGTGGTGTCGGTATTGCGGGTTTGGTGATTGGCCCCATACAACCGCTGCGCTGCCGCGATGTCGTCCATCATTGGCGCGGATGGATTCGAAGACTGAAAGTCGTGGCCGGCCTGGTTTTTCTCCGACCAGTAGCTCATGACGCTGCGCGCCTTGGTATCCCCGGCATAGACCGCGCCACTGTTGTAGGCAGAGCCGCCACCATTGTAGTTGCCTGGATGCTGCAGGCCGATGGCGTGCCCGATTTCATGTACCGCGGTCACCGAAAAGTGGCTGCCCAGGCCAGGTCTGCTCCCTGCTTTCAGCGTGCCTATCGTCGCGGTCGTGCTGGTGTTGGAGCGTGTAGGTGATGTGGCAACACCACGGTCACCGCGAGGGTTGTTTTTAATGTTTACCGTGCCGTCTGCCCCATCTGCCTGCTCCTTGAGGTTAATGTTGGCAACATCCTGCCAGGACTGCACCGCTTGACGAACGCGTTGTTGCTGCTGCGCGGTGAAACTGGGGTCGACGGTGTAGGACAGATCAACTTTCTTGTCGCCGTTACGATCGTGAAACCGCAGGTTGTCCCGCGAGATCTGCTTGCCGGCCTGATCCGTGGTGTAGGTCGGCTTGGCTTTCGCGCCGAAGCCAGTCGGACCGGGGTCAGACTCCGGCAAGTTTTGAAGCATGGGCCTGATGGAGATCGCGTCAAAAACGTTCATGAGAAAGAGCACTCTCTTTTAATTAATAGACGAGCCGGAACAATCGGCATCAGCCATTAAGCTCCCATGCATGGAAAGCACGGGACAGCGCTTATTTAGTTCTCACCGAAACATTTAAAAGCGATGAAACACCCGCTAAGAAACTCAATAAATTACTTGTAATTTAAACAACTGAACACACACCAGCCGTTGCGGCAGCGCCTTGGTTTATCAGAAAAAAAACAAAAACCTACACAATGCCGCCAATATGAATACTCCAAACTGGCATCAACAAAGATACATCCACTCAAACTTTTCATCCAAATCCACCAGCGATCAGGACTTCACCGCTTGACGTAACTTCCCACGTTAAATCACCCGCCCATCCCAGCCCACCGTCACATGCCGCGGCAGCTCCCGCCGATGCTGCAACAACCACGCATCCAGCGTATGCCCCACATGGGTCAGCACCCCCAACTGCGCACCCACCTCTTCAATACATTGCAACGCCAGCGTCAGGTCATTGTGATTGCGCGGTGCCTGCGGTTGCGGCGGCATGGAGCAATCGAGTACCAGCACATCCACCGGCTCGTGTTGCAGCCAATCGCGGGTGGCGGGTGGCAGGCCGACGGTGTCGGTAAGGTAGGCAATGCGCCGCCCTTCACCTTCCAGCAGATACCCCAGGGTGGGCTTGGAATGCAGCAGCGGTAACGCGGTGACGCTCAGTTCACCCAACCGGCGGGTTTCAAACTCGGCAAACGGCTGGCTGAAATCGAGGATGCCGGGGTGCTTGTACAGGTCGGACAACCCTTCCGGATCCACCGGACCATGCACCGGAATCACCAGCCCTTGCCCCCAACGCAAATGCAGCAGGCCTTGGGCGTGATCGGCGTGGTAGTGGGTCTGGAGAATCCCGTTGAAACTGCGGGGCGGGAAGCGTTCGGTGAGGTCGGGCAACCCGCTGTCGATCAACCAGCGCTGGTCGCCACACTCGATCAATGCGCTGCATGGGCGGCGGCGCAGGCTCTGGTCATGGCGGGCCAGGCCACAGGCGGCGCACTCACAGCCATACACCGGGACTTGCCGCGCATCGCCGGTGCCCAGCAGTGTCAGGCGCATGCGGGTTGCCCGTCGAGGCGGCCCAGCAAGCGCTCGACCGTGTGTTCCAGGTGGCCGGAATTGTCGAGCAGGAACACGTCTGCAGCAGCGCTCAAACCCTCGGCGAATCGCGCATTGCGTGCCAGGCGCAGATCAATATCCGCCAGGGATTCGCGACCCCGCGCCAGCAAGCGCTGGCGCAACACCCCTTGGTCTACCGTCAGCAACACCACCAGCAGGTTCGGGTAACGCAGCCGGGTTTGCGCCAGGTGACCTCGGGAGCCGTTGACCAGCACATCGTGCCCCGCCGCCAGCCACTCATCGATTTCCCGCGGGATGCCATAGGACAACCCGTTGGCGTGCCAGCTGAGGGCAAATGCGCCCTCGGCCTCCATTGCGGCAAACTGCTCCGGGCTCACACCCTGCGCCGCTTCGCCCACCGCTTCCGCCGAGCGGGTGATGACCCGCCGCACAATGCGGCAACCACGCTCGGCCAGACGCGGTCGTGCAGCATCCAGCAGGCTGTCCTTGCCCGAACCCGATGGTCCGATGAGATAGATCAACCTGCCTGCCATCAAAACACCCTCTTCGCTTGTCGCCACACTTGTTGGACCACGGGCAGTCCGTCGCGGCTCCTGGCTTGCACCAGGTCGGCCCGCAGACCCGTGGCGATTTCGCCGCGATCGCTGAGGCCCGCCGCGTGCGCGGGCGCCAGGCTGATCATCCTGATTGCCCGCGACAGATCGCCGCCATCCTGTTGATCGGCCAGCACGAACGCCGCCTGCAACAGGCTGGCCGGGTAGTAGTCACTGGAAAGTATATCCAGCAATCCTTCGGCGGCCAGGCCGGCGGCGGCCACATTACCCGAGTGGGACCCGCCACGCACCACGTTCGGCGCGCCCATCAGAACTTTCATGTTCAGTTGCCGGCAGCCACGGGCGGCTTCCAGGGTGGTGGGGAATTCGGCGATGGTCATGCCGTAGCGCGCCGACTCCTCGACGTGAGCCAGGGTCGCATCGTCATGGCTGGCCACCGACAGGCCGCGTTCCAGGCAATGCTCGACGATCGCGGCGCGGTAGCGGTCGCTGTACTCCCTGGAGTTGGCCATTTGCAGCTTGATGAACGCGTCCATGGTCTCGTCGTTCAGGTGGTACTTGCCCATGTAGTACTCACGGTACTTGGATTCAAGCACGAACTGGCGCTGGCCCGGCGAGTGGTCCATCACTGACACCAACTGCACCAACGGGTTTTCCACCAGGTCGCGGAACACGCTCAGGGTGTCGGGGTGGCACAGCTCGCAGCGCAGGTGCAGGTGGTGTTCGGCGCGGGTCAGGCCGGCGCTTTCTGCTGCCGCGATGGCGTTGAGCATCGCCGGCAGTTTCTGCATGCGGTTGCCCTTGGGATTCACATCGCCGATGGACACCGCGTCGAACACCGTGGTGATGCCGGCCGCGATGATCTGCGCATCATGGCTGAGCACCGCCGAGGTCGACGGCCAGTCCACGCCGGGGCGCGGGGTCATGTGTTTTTCCAGGTTGTCGGTGTGCAGTTCCACCAGGCCCGGCAACAGGAAATCCCCGTCAAGGTCCTGGGCCTGGGGCAGTCGGCTGCGGCCTTCGGCGATGTCGACGATCAGCCCGTCACGCAGCACGACGCTGCCAAGGAACATGCGATCAGCCGTCACCAGCCGGGCATTACTGAGGATCTGTTCAGCGGGCATGGGCGTATTCCTCTTGGGCAACAGGCGCGGGGGTCATGTCGAAATGGCGGTCGGCGACCGCTTCACGGGCGGCACGGTCGTGGAAGATGCCGATCAAGGCCGCGCCAGCAGCCTTGGCTTCGTTCATCAGTTCCAGCACCACCTGGCGGTTGCTGTCGTCGAGGGACGCGGTGGGTTCGTCCAGCAGCATCACCGGCCAATCCACCATGAAGCCGCGGGCGATGTTGACCCGCTGTTGCTCGCCGCCGGAGAACGTACCGGGTGCCAGCTGCCACAGGCGTTGTGGGATATTCAGGCGGGTCAGCAGATGCTCGGCGCGCGACTGTGCATTGGCCTTCGACCAGCCACGGGCCAGGGCGGGCTCCATCACCACATCCAGGCAGGCCACCCGCGGGATCACCCGCAGAAACTGGCTGACGTAGCCCAGGGTCTGCTGGCGCACCTGCAACACCTCACGCGGCTCGGCACCAACCAGCTCCAGCCATTCGCCAAGGTGCTGTACCCGGATGCTGCCGCCCGCCGGCAGATAGTTACCGTACAGGGTGCGCAGCAACGTGCTTTTACCGGCGCCGGACTGGCCATGCAGCACCAGGCACTCACCGCCTTTCACACTGAACTCCACCCCGCGCAGCACGTTCAGCACCACGCCGTTCTGCTGGTGCAAGGTGAAGGTTTTCGAGAGGTCACGGACCTCGATCAAGGCGTTCATCATGGTTGCAATACCGAAGACACCAGCAGTTGAGAGTAAGGGTGCTGTGGATCGTCGAGGATCTGGTCCGTCAGCCCGGTTTCCACCACGCGCGAGCGGCGCATCACCATCAGGCGGTCGGCCAGCAGGCGCGCCACGGCGAGGTCGTGGGTGACGATCACCACCGCCAGATCCAGTTCGCGAACGAGGCCGCGCAACAGGTCGAGCAAGCGCGCCTGTACCGACACGTCCAGGCCGCCGGTGGGCTCGTCCATAAATACAAGACGCGGGCTGGAGACCAGGTTGCGGGCGATTTGCAAGCGTTGTTGCATGCCGCCGGAGAAGGTCCGGGGCAAGTCGTCGATGCGCTGCGGGTCGATTTCTACCTGGCCCAACCAGTCGAGGCCGGCGCCACGCAGTTGCTCATAGTTGCGCACGCCCTGGGCCATCAGGCGCTCGCCGATATTGGCGCCGGCAGACACGCCCATGCGCAAACCGTCCCGAGGGTTCTGCTCGACAAAGCCCCATTCGGTGCGCAGCAAGGTGCGACGTTCGGCTTCGCTGGCGCTGTACAGATCCAGCCATCCACCGTCCTTGCCGCGATAGCCGATGTGGCCGGCCTGCGGTGGCAGACGCCCGCTGAGCAGCGAGAGCAAGGTGGACTTGCCCGAGCCCGACTCACCGACAATCCCCAACACTTCGCCGGGGTACAAATCGAAGCTGACGTCCTGGCAGCCCTTCTCTTCTCCGTACAACAACGACAGGTCACGCACTTGCAAAAGAGGCTGGCTCACTGGTTGTTCTCCTTGACCCGTTGGGCGCAGTACCAGGTGTCGGAACACACAAAACTCTGGGTACCGGCGTCGTCGAGAATCAGCTCATCGAGGAACGATTCATGGCTGCCGCAGATCGCGCAGGTGTGTTCCCACTTCTGCACTTCGAACGGATGGTCTTCAAAGTCGAGGCTGGTGACCTGGGTGTACGGCGGCACCGCGTACAGGCGCTTTTCGCGACCGGCACCGAACAGCATCAGCGCCGGGCTCATGTCGAGTTTCGGGTTGTCGAATTTCGGGATCGGCGAGGGGTCCATCACGTAGCGCTCATCCACCATCACCGGGTAGGCGTAGCTGGTGGCGATATGGCCGAAGGTGGCGATGTCCTCGTAGAGCTTTACGTGCATTACCCCGTAGTCATTCAGGGCGTGCATGGTGCGGGTCTCGGTTTCCGACGGTTCGATAAAACGCAGCGGCTCCGGGATCGGCACCTGGTAGACCATGATCTGGTCGGCCTGCAACGGGGTTTCCGGGATGCGGTGGCGGGTCTGGATCACCGTGGCGTCCGGGGTGCTTTCGGTGGTGGCGACGCCCGCCGTACGGGCGAAAAAGCGGCGGATTGAGACGGCGTTGGTGGTGTCGTCGGCGCCCTGGTCGATCACCTTGAGCACGTCGTCAGCCCCCAGGATAGCGGCGGTCAGTTGCATGCCGCCGGTGCCCCAACCGTAAGGCAGCGGCATCTCGCGGCCACCGAACGGCACCTGGTAACCGGGGATCGCCACGGCCTTGAGCAAGGCGCGGCGGATCATGCGTTTGGTCTGCTCGTCGAGGTAGGCGAAGTTGTACGCAGGGTCACGCGCAGGCGCTTGAGTCAGGTCATTCATGGCGGGTGCCCTCGGCCGGTTGGCGCAGTTTGCGGATCAGTTCCAGCTCGGACTGGAAGTCCACGTAGTGAGGCAATTTGAGGTGTGAAACGAAGCCCGCCGCCTCGACGTTGTCGCAGTGGGACAGCACGAATTCTTCCTGCTGGGCCGGCGAGACGATCTCTTCGTTGAACTCATTGGCCCGCAGCGAGCGGTCCACCAGGGCCATGCCCATCGCCTTGCGCTCGGCATGCCCGAATGCCAGGCCGTAGCCCCGGGTGAACTGCGCCAGCTCGGTGGCCGAGCCGACGAACTGGTTGACCATCTCGCACTCGGTGACTTCGATGCTGCCCAGGCAGATCGGGAAACCCAGCTCTTCCGGGTCGATCCACACCTCCACATCGCCGATGCGAATCTCGCCGGCGAACGGGTGGTTGCGGCCATAACCACGTTGGGTCGAGTAACCCAGTGCCAGCAGGAAACCTTCGTCGCCACGGGCCAGGGCTTGCAGGCGCTGGGCGCGGTTGGCCGGGTATTCCAGCGGGTCGCGGGTGATGTCGGCGACGCTGCCGGTGTCGTCGGATTCGTTCTTGATCAGCCCTTCCTTGGCCAGCAGGCCGAGTACCCGAGGGCACGCTTCCAGAGTGGCATCCGGCGTGGTTTGCGGGCCCGGGTATTCACCTTCGGCCAGCAGCGCAAAGTCCAGCAGGCGGTGGGTGTAATCGAAGGTCGGGCCCAGCAGTTGCCCGCCCGGCACGTCCTTGAAAGTCGCCGACAAACGCCGGCTCAGTGACATCTGCACGGTATCGATCGGCAGGCTCGGGCTGAAGCGCGGCAACGTGGTGCGGTAGGCCCGCAGCAGGAAGATCGCTTCCACCAGATCCCCCGCCGCTTGCTTGATCGCCAGTGCAGCCAACTCCGTGTCGTACAGCGAGCCTTCGCTCATCACTCGCGCGACCGCCAGCGGCAGTTGCTCGCGGATCTGCTCCACGCTCAGTTCCGCAATGGAAGTATCGCCCCGGCGTTTTTTCGCCAGCAGGCGGTGGGCATTGTCGATGGCCTGTTCGCCACCCTTGACGGCTACGTACATCAGGCATGCTCCTGTGCAATTCGGGTGCTGCGTGGCAGGCCGATCAGGTGATGGCCGGCGGCGAACAACACGTCCAGGCCACGGGGAAAGGTTTCCCGGCGTTGGCGTTCCAGCCAGAACGCCTGGGGTACGGGCAGGTTGACCTGACGCTGGGTCTTGATCCCCGGACCGCGCCAGTTCAAGGCGCGACCGGCTTCCAGGTCGGTCAACTGGACCAGCAAGGTGCAGGACTGATCCGGGTAGCGGTCATTGCCGTGGTCGAAGCCGCTGAGGTCGAGCAAGTCCTGTTCACCGAGCAAGGCGAACGCGGCCTCTTCCCGGTTGGCGGTCAGCGGGCAGCCGCAGTGGAAGGCCAGGTTGGCGCGGATCAGCGGCGTGTCGAAGCACGGCGCCAGCCACAGCGGCGTGTCCATATCCAGCAGCGCCAGGCACAGCGCATAGGTAGCCGGCGCCAGGCCTTCAAGGCTGGGGGCCGCGGGCAAGGACTGGATCAGGCCGGGCTCGGCGAGGGCCTTGAGGGCCCCGCGAAAACCGCGCTGGGCGTCCAGCACCGGGTCTACAAAGGCCGGTTGCAAGCGTTGGGCATTCATCAGTTTTCTCCTCGAACCAGGGTGAAGAACTCGACCTTGGTGGCGGCGGTGTCGGCCTCTTTTTGCGCCCGGCGCTCGGCCTGGGCGTTGGCCAGTGCGCCGATCAGGTCGCTGAGCCAGGGGCTCGGGTGCGCGCCCTGCAAATGCGCATCCGCCAGGGCCGCCAGTTCGGCGTGGACCTTGTCGCGCCCGGCCAAATAGCTGTAGCCGGTACGCCCGTCAGCCAGGCGCACCACGCAGCGGGTCACGCTCATTTCGCCGAGGTTGAACGGCGCGCCATTGCCGCCCATGCGGCCACGCACCAGGGTCATGCCGATTTCCGGGGCGCGGATCAGTTGGTAATCCACGTCGCGCAGGGCGTCTTCATGGGGCAGCAATTCACTGCGAAAGGCGCGGGCGAGCACGCCGATCCAGTGTTGACGCGGGGACAGGTTCATCGGGGTCTCCATCAGGTCACCACTTGGTACTGGAAGCGATCCGAACGGCTGGTGGACTGCGCCAGCTCCACCGGGCGGCCGTCGCGATCGCGGGAAAGGGTGAATACGGTGAGCGCCGGCAAGTGCCGGGGCATCATCAGCAGTGCGGCTTCGTCGCGGTTGGGCAAACGCGCGCCGATCAGGCTTTGGGTACGGGTCAACGGCATGTCGCGCTCACGCAGGTAGTGGCGCAGCGAGCCGCCGTTGTAGTCCGCCAGCAGCGGCGCATGGCTGGCGCAGTAACGGTGGCGGATCAGGCTGACCGGCTGGTGGTCGAGCTTGCGCAGGGTTTGCAACTCGATCATCGGCGCCATCTCGGCGATGCCCAGTTGCTGGGCCTCTTCGCGGCTGGCAAAGCAGTAGCGGCGCTTGAGCAGCATCGCTTCCACGCCCACGCCTTGGGCCGACAAGGACTGGCTGTAGGAGGTCTCGGCGCCCATCGGGTAAATCAGCGGGCGGTCCAGCACCTGGGTGCCTTTGCCCTGGCGGCGCAACAGGCTGCCTTCGAACACCAGCTCGTCGATGGCGCGGCGCAGGGTGTGGCGGTTGACGCCGAAGCGTTCAGCCAGTTGCACCTCGCCCGGCAGGAATTCACCGGCCTGGTAGCTGCTCAGTTCGCGGCGCAGGATGTCGGCGAGTTCGCGGTACACCGGCTCATCTTGTCTAGACAACTGCATGCTTAAAAAAAAGCGCCCAGGGGCACCCCTCCGTCGTCAGATGAACTGCTTGCGCAGGCGTTGGGACAGCACGTCGATACAGCTCACCACCACGATGATCACCAGCAGCACCGCGCAGGTCTGCACGAACTGGAACGCGCGGATGTTCTCCCAGAGGATCACGCCGATCCCGCCGGCACCGACCATCCCCACCACTGTCGCCGAACGCACGTTGGCCTCGAAGCGGTAGAGCGCGTAGGACACCCACAGCGGCATCACTTGCGGGATCACGCCGTAGATCACTTCCTGCAAGGCACTGGCGCCGGTGGCTCGCACACCTTCAACGGGGCCCGGGTCGATGGCTTCGACGGCTTCGGCAAACAGCTTGGCGAGGACCCCGGTGGTGCTGATCCACAAGGCCAGGACACCGGCAAAAGGACCGAGGCCGACGGCGACCACGAACAACATCGCGAACACCATTTCGTTGATCGAACGGAAGGCATCCATCACCCGGCGCAGCGGCTGGTGAATCCACCATGGGGTGATGTTGTCGGCGCACAGGATGCCCAGGGGCACCGAGCAGACGATCGCCAGCACCGTGCCCCAGAGGGCGATTTGCACGGTGACGATCATCTCCTTGAGGTAGGAGCGCCATTCGTGGAAGTCCGGCGGGAAGAAGTCGGCGGCGAAGGTCGCCATGTTTCCGGAGTCGCGGTACAGCGCCAGCGGGTTCATCTCGGCGCCGTGCCAGGCCCAGGCCAGCAGGACCAGGAACAGGCCCCAGCCCAGGTATTGCGGCCAAGTCCTTTTGCCCACTGCTTCAGCATGCAAGGTAGTCATGGGTCACTCTCGGTGTAGGGTTGGAACTGGGCTTAATGTGGGAGCGGGCTTGCTCGCGAATGCGGTGACTCAGTCGCCGGATGCGTTGAATGACACACCGTATTCGCGAGCAAGCCCGCTCCCACATGAACCCGATTCCTACAGGGGGTTAGCCGTTGGCTGCGGTCTTCTTGTCCAGTTCGGTGATGCGCTCTTGCAGCTTGGCCAGGTCGGCGTCGATGTCGGCGAGCTTCCTGGCCTTGTCAGCCGCTTCCAGCTTGTCGTCGGCGCTGATGGTGGTGCGCTGCTTGAACAGTTCCAGTTGGCGGATCGGCAACAACTGGTCGTCGCTGGACTTGAGGAACTTGCCCAGTTGCATGTTCTTCAGCACGGCCTTCTCTTCGTCGGTGTCACCGTAGTTGGCGAAGAAGTCGCGGATCTTGGTCTTCTCGCTGTCGCTCAGGGCCTTGCTCCACACCATCGGGTCGGCCGGGATCAGCGGCGACTTCCAGATCACCTTGAGCATGGCGGCCTTGTCCGGCTGGGTGACTTCCAGGCGGTCCCAGCTTTCGGTGTTGAAGGTGGCGACGTCCAACTGCCCCTTGGCCACGCTCAATGCGTTGACTTCATGGCTGGAGTTGAGGGTGCGCTTGAAGGCGGTGGCGGCGTCGACGTGGTTCTTGGCGAACACGTAGTAGCCGGGTACCAGGTAGCCCGAAGTGGAGTTCGGGTCACCGTTGCCGAAGGTCAGGTTCTTGGCGTTCTTGAGCATGTCATCGACGTTGTTGATCGGGCTGTCCTTGCGCACGATCAGCACGCTCCAGTAACCGGCAGCCCCGTTGGCGGCGGCGGTCTGGGCGAAGATTTCGCCGTTGGAACGGTCCACCGCTTCCATCGCGGCCTTGTTGCCCAGCCAGGCCACGTCGACCTTGTTGAAGCGCATGCCCTGGATCAGGCCGGCGTAGTCGGAAGCGAAGGTGGCGTTGATGGTGAGGCCGGTCTTCTTGTGCATGTCATCCAGGAAGGGCTGCCAGATGCTCTTGAGGTTCTGCGAAGACTCGGTGGACATGATGCCGAAATTGATCGCCTTGTCGGCGGCCTGGGCAGTGCCCATGGCCACGCTGGCAAGCAGCACGGCAGACAGAAACACATGACCGATACGGTTCAACATGGAGAGGATTCCTGTGGGTCGTTAGTAAGGTTTCAAGCGCGGGCCAGGGCCAACCGTGCGGGGACGACGGGTGTGCGGGTCTGGTCGGAAAACATCAGGCTGGTGTCCACATCGGCACCGTACAAATCGTTGAGGAACTGGCTGCTCAGCTCGCTGGCCTGGCCATCGAAGTGAATCCGCCCGCCCTTGAGCGCCACGGCTCGGGGGCAATAACGCATGGCGTAATCGACCTGGTGCAGGGTGACCACCACGGTCTTGCCGTCGCGGCCGTTGATGTCGGCGAGGATCTCCATGACCTTGCGCGCCGACTCCGGGTCCAGGGAGGCGATGGGTTCATCCGCCAGGATCACTTCGGCGCGTTGCGTCAAAGCGCGGGCAATTGCCACGCGTTGCTGCTGGCCGCCGGACAAGGTGGAGGCGCGCTGGCTGGCCAGGTCTGCCAGGCCGACGCGGGCCAGGGATTCCATGGCGAACTGTTTTTCCTCGGTGTTGAACAAACCGAGGTTGCCGCGCCAGCGCGGCATGCGGCCCAGGCAACCGAGCAGTACGTTGTCGAGCACGCTCAGGCGGTTGACCAGGTTGAACTGCTGGAAGATGTAGCCGATGTCGGCGCGCAGGCGCCGCACCTTGCCATTCAACCGCCCGCTGGCCTGCACTTCCCGGCCCAGCACCTTGACGCTGCCGCCGTTGCTCTTGTCGCAACAGGCCAGGCCCGCGAGGTGGCGCAGCAAGGTGGACTTGCCGGAGCCGGAAGCGCCAATCAGCGCGACCATCTCACCGGTGGCAACGGTGAGTTCGAGGTCGACCAGCGCGGATTTCTTCGCAAAGGTCTTGTTCAGATGATCGACATGGATAGCTGGAGTCATGGGCTTCTCTGTCTGGTTGAACAGCCATCCGTGGCTGCGTTTGAGTTCAAACGACAGTAGGCGCGGGCTGTGTCAGCCCTATGACTTGCACATGACTGGAGTAAAACCGTTTGATGAAGGTTTGATGAAAGGTTGGAAGTAGCTGTAGGACGTTGATCGTTCCCAACGCTCTGCGTGGGAATGCCGCCTCGGACGCTCTGCGTCCATTGAAGTTTTGCGCAGTGGTGACGCGGAGCGTCACGGGATGCATTCCCACGCAGAGCGTGGGAACGATCCATACCTAACCTGTGGCGAGGGAGCTTGCTCCCGCTGGGCTGCGCAGCGGCCCCAAGCCTGGGTGACACGGTCTGTCAGATGTACTGAAGTGGCTGACTTGGGCCTGCTTCGCAGTCCAGCGGGAGCAAGCTCCCTCGCCACAAGGTCTTCGCCCGGCATTGGAAATGTGCCGGACTGTGGTGCAATAGCTGGCCGCCAATATGTGCAAAAGGACAACGTGATGGGAAAAGACAAGGCATGTCCGGTCATCCTGCGAACCCGCCAATCCCTGGAAATCCTCGCCTTCAAACACCCACTGGCAGGTCTTCAACTGGTCAAGGGCAGCGTGGAGCCTGGCGAAAGTACCGAGGCTGCGGCAGTTAGAGAGCTGCTTGAAGAGGCCGGGATAACCGGCAAGGTGATACGTGACCTGGGCACTTGGCACTCAGCGTCCACGGGGCATACATGGGCCTTTCATCAATGCCTGATCCCTGAAGACCTGCCAGATACCTGGACCCATTTTGCAGAGGATGATGGCGGCCACGAGTTCCAGTTCTTCTGGCACCCGCTGGCGAGCGAACCGTCAGAAGAGTGGCATCAGGTCTTTAAAGATGCCCTGGAGTTTCTAAAGCCGCGCCTTGCCGAGATCCAACTGGCAACGTAAATCCAATGTGGGAGCCGGGCAAGCCCGGCTCCCACATTTTGATTTTCATCAGGTTCAAATTCGTCGGTGTTATTGGGCGGTGCGGGCGCGCAATCGCGGCATCACAAAATCCAGAAACGCCCGCAGCTTCAGCGGCAACGGCGACTGCCCTTTGTGCACCAGGCTAATGGGCAGCGGCTCCGACTCGAACGCCTCAAGCACCACCGCCAACGCCTCCTCCCGCACTGCATCCGCCACTTGATACGAGAGTACCCGAATCACCCCAACCCCCAACGTCGCCGCCGCAATCGCCGCTTCTGCGGTGTTCACCGACAACCGCGAATGCACCGGTACCGAGAGCCCGGTTTTACCCGCGCCAAATCCCCACGCCCCTTGGGACGCCAGCACTTCGAAGGTGATGCAGTCATGCCCCGCCAAGTCCTGGGGCTCAGCGGGTACACCGCGAGCGGCCAGGTACGCCGGGCTGGCGCACACCACCCGCCGCACCGCGCCCACCTGCATGGCCTTGAGCGAGCTGTCGGGCAACTCGCCAATGCGCACCGCGACGTCGCAGTGTTCTTCCATCAGGTGCACGACGCGGTCGGTGAGGATCAGGTTGATGTCGATCTCCGGGTACTGCGCGAGGAATTCCGCCACCACCGGCACGATGTGCAGCCGCCCGAAGACCACGGGCGCGGTGACCACCAACTCGCCCCGGGGCTCGGAATATTCGCCAGTGGCCGCGCGCTCGGCCTCGCTGATGTCTTCAAGAATGCGCCGGCATGCGTCGAGGTAAGAGGCGCCGGCATCGGTCAACGACAGCTGGCGCGTGGTGCGGTGCAGCAGGCGCGTTTTCAGGTGCGTCTCAAGCTCGGCCACCTTGCGGCTGACGCTGGCCAGCGGCATGTCGAGGCGCCGCGCCGCAGCGGTCAGGCTGCCTGCATCAACCACGGCAACGAAGATGGACATGGATTCAAGACGGTTCATGGCAACCTATCAAATTCTGGAAGGATGATTCCAAATCCTAGGGGATTATCCTGATAAGCGCGAGTGCGTAACGTTGGCCACTCATCTCCTTCCCGGAGATCTGCATTGAAGGAGAGCGCCGTGAGTGGCCTGCCGATGACATCCCAACCTTCCACAGCGCCTGCGGTCGCGCCGCGCGGCAAGATCATCATGATGGCGGTGATCGCCGGCGCGGTGATTACCAATATTTACTGCACCCAGCCGATCCTGCCGCTGATCGCTTCGGACATGGGCGTGGACGTGACCACCGTGGATCTGGTGGCCGGTTCCGCCCTGCTGGGTTTTGCTACCGGGCTGGCGTTGCTGCTGCCGATGGGCGACCGTTTTGACCGCCGCAAGCTGGTGCTGGGGCAGATCGCCCTGGCGTTCTGTTTCGCCCTGGCGGCGGCGTTTTCACCGGGCATCTGGGCGCTGATCGGGGCGTCTTTCGGCTTGGGGATTGTGAGCTGTGTGCCGCAGCAACTGGTGCCGTTCGCGGCGGTGATGTCGCAGCCCCACGAACGCGGGCGCAATGTGGGCACGGTGGTCAGCGGGATCATGGTCGGCATCCTGCTCGGGCGCACGATCGCCGGCGTAGTCGGTGAGGCTTATGGCTGGCGGGCGGTGTACGCGATGGAGGCGGCCTTCATGATCCCGGTGTGGATCGGTGCCGCCAGGCTGCTGCCACAAGGCGTGCCGAGCACCAACCTGTCCTACCCTCGCCTGCTGGCTTCGCTGTGGCCGCTGATGCGCGACAACAGCCCGATTCGCCAATCAATGATGGTGCAGGCGTTGTTGTGGGCTTGCTTCAATGCGTTTTGGGTGAATCTGGCAGCACTGTTGGCTCATGGGCCATGGCAATTGGGCAGTGCCTGGGCCGGTGGCTTCGGGATTATCGGTGCGGCGGGTGCGTTGGCGGCGTCGCTCGGTGGGCGGGCTTCCGACAGGCTGGGTTCGCGCAAGGTGATTGGGGCGAGTATCGGGATTGTGACCTTGGCGTTCCTGCTGCTGGCGGGTGCCGAGACTTCGATTATCTTGCTGGTGCTGGGGGTGATCGTGCTGGATATCGGCGTGCAGTCGGGCTTGGTTTCCAACCAGACCCGGGCGTTTGCGGTGGACCCGAAAGCCCAGGGCCGCATCAATAGTTTGTACATGACGGCGACGTTTTTTGGCGGTGCGGTGGGGGCGACAGTCAGCGGCTGGTTAATGGCGCGGTTGGGCTGGATGGGGATTGTGGAGTTTGGGGTGATGCTGGGGGTGATTGCCGGGGTGGTCCACTGGACAAGCGCGCCCAGGCAGACTGAGGAGCTGACGTAATTTCAAATCAAACGAGATTCAAAATGTGGGAGCGGGCTTGCTCGCGAATACGGTATATCAGTGCCCGATTTGTTGGCTGACACGCCGTATTCGCGAGCAAGCCCGCTCCCACATTTGAGCTTTGTTGTTGGGTGGACTGTATTCCAAACCAGCCATGAAAAAGGCGACCCGAAGGTCGCCTTTTTTCATTGTGCGTACTGCTTGCTCAACCCCGGCGGTACGCCATGGACATCGGTCTCTTCCCAAGGCCCGTTCGGGCTAATGGACCGGCTCCAGCCGTTGCTCCAGCGGTAGTAGGTGCGCTGGCGGTAGAACGTATCCGGCTGTTCGTCCAGCACGTACACCTGCATCTTCCCGTCCCAGTGGCTGGCCGCACCCGGTGGCGGTGCGAAGGTCGGCGAGGAGCTCGGCACCGGCTTCGACGGTTTGATCACTGGGCCTGAGGGCTGGGTGCCTGGCTGTGTGCTCGGCTGGGTCGACGGCCCTGTCGGTGGAATAGTCGGCCCGGTAGGCGACGGAGGCCGATGGACCGCACAAGCACTCAACCCCAGTACCAGGCTGAGCAGGGTGATACGTGCGATAGCGGTCATGGGCATTTCCTCGAATTATTGGTCCGGACTGTCGATGGTCAGCTGCTGCAGCGCAGTGGTGCTGCTGGCCAGGGGTTGGCTGCGGCCGATCCACTCGCCAGCTGTGGGAACACCTGCCCGGGATATGCGCGCAACCAGTTGGACTTCGGGAAAGTTGGACAGTTTCAACTGCGGCATCATCGCGTCGCTGTCGCCCAGCTCGACGGTGATCGGCAGGTCGGCCACGGTCACGCGCTTGGCCGCCAATGGCGCCGGCGGGCCTTTGACGGCACGGGCGAAGATGAACACGCTGTCGGTCGGCAAGGCCTTGGCCTTCACATCGGCGGCCAGGTCCACCCGCACTTGCATCTGTTTTTCTGCCTTCACAGGCGCCACGCTGCCGCCACTCTCCTTGAGCTTCTCGGCGGCCCGGTCGATCCCGCCTTGCAGCGCGGCACGGGAATTGTCGTCCGGTGGCAGTTGCGCCAGCAGGCGGTTCCAGTAGTCGATCGCTTCCTGGTAACGCTGGCCTTCAAAGGCGGCGATCCCCAGCAGGCCGAGGCTGGTGACTTCCTTCGGGTCGAGTTTCAGTGCTTCGTCGGTCAGGGCCTGGACCTTGGGCGACCACTGTTTGTTGTCGGCAAAGTACTGGGCCTGGGCCCACTGGCCGAGCAACTCGGGCTGGCGACCGGCCAGGGCCACGGTGCGCTCGAAGATTTTCGCCGCATCGGCGGAACGGTCCTGGGCCATGTAGGCGCGACCGAGGAAGTACAGGCCTTCCGGCGAATCCGGCTGGGCCGCTGCGGCGCGCTCCAGGCGGCGGGTCATGTCTTCCATGGACACCGGCGGCTGGGAGAATTCGCGGGTCAGTTCGACCTTGTCGCTGGCACCGTAATGCAGGTACAGCGCCACGCCCAACACCGGCACCAGAAACGCCGCGAGCAACGGCAACGGTTTGCCGAGGCGCGATTCCCGGGGCTTTTCCACACCCTCGGTATCCGCCAGCAACTCACGGGCCGCTTCAGCGCGACCGCTGTCCAGCTGGGCCGCATCCAGCACGCCTTCGGTCTGCTGGGTTTGCAGTTCCGCCACGCGTTCCTGGTACAGCGCCACGTTCAATGCAGTGCGATCCTCTTCACGCTGGGCACGGCGGCCGCGTAACACCGGGATCAGCAGGAAACTCAAGGCAATCAGAAGCAGCAGACCTGCTGCGAGCCAGAAATCAATCATCAGTTTTTTTGTCCAGCAGTTGGTCGAGGCGTTGACGCTCGTCGACGGAAAGCGAGTCCGAGCCATCGGCCGGGGCGACACGACGGCGGCGCACAATCACCGCCATAACGACTAAGCCTGTGAGCAACAACCCGGCGGGGCCGAACCACAGCAGCGCAGTCTTGCCGGTGAGCGCCGGCTTGTAGCGCACGAAGTCACCGTAGCGGTCGACCATGAAGTCGATGATCTGCTGATTGTCCTTGCCCTCGCCGAGCATGCGGAAAATCTCTTTGCGCAGGTCGGCGGCGATCGGTGCGTTGGAGTCGGCGATGTCCTGGTTCTGGCACTTGGGGCAGCGCAGCTCCTTGGTCAGTTCGCGAAAACGCTCGCGGTCTCCGTCCTTGGCAAATTCGTAAGTGTCGATGGCGGCGTGGGCCACGCCGACCATGCTCAAGCCCAACACAGCGGCGGCTAACCAACGCTTCATGGCTTGGCCTCATCCACCAGCGCCTGGTACTTGGCGGCCAGTTGCTCGCGCCACACCACTTCGTCGATCACGCCCACGTACTTGTCGCGGATCACGCCCTTGGCGTCGATGAAGAAGGTTTCCGGAGCGCCGTACACACCAAGGTTCAGCCCGAGGTTGCCGTCTTCGTCGCGGATATCCAGTTGGTACGGGTTGTGGAATTCAGCCAGCCACTTCAGGGCGGCAGCATTGTCGTCCTTGTAGTTGATGCCGTAGATCACCACGCCCTTCTCCGCCAGCTTGTTCAGCACCGGATGCTCCACGCGGCAGGAAATGCACCAGGTGCCCCACACGTTGACCAGTGCCGGCTTGCCCAGCAAGTCAGCCTGGGTCAGGGTTTTGTCGCCCTGCACGGTCGGCAGCGAGAACGCCGGAAATGGCTTGCCGATCATGGCCGACGGCAGCTCGGCCGGGTCCAGGTACAGCCCGCGATACAGGAACACCGCCACCACCAGAAACGCCGCCAGCGGTAACACCATCAACCAACGCTTCATACTGGCGCTCCTTGCAGACCGAGGGCTTCACGCACCCGGCTCTTGACCTTGACCCGGTAGCGCCGGTCCATCGCTGCCAGCAAACCACCGAAGCCGGTGAGCAGGCCGCCGAACCAGATCCAGCGCACAAACGGTTTGACGTGGACCCGCACGGCCCAGGCACCATCGCCCAACGGTTCACCCAGGGCGACGTAGAGGTCGCGGGTGAAACCGGCGTCGATCCCGGCTTCGGTCATCATCGAACTTTGCACGGTGTACAGGCGTTTTTCCGGGTGCAGCACGGCGATTTCCTTACCGTTGCGCACCACACGTACGGTGCCTTTGTCGGAGGTGAAGTTCGGCCCTTCGAAGTGCTTGGCGCCTTCGAAAATGAAGTGATAGCCGGCCAGGTCCATGGACTCGCCGGGGGCCAGGCGCAGGTCGCGCTCGGCGCTGTTCTGGCTGGACAACACCACACCCAGGGCGCACACGGCGATGCCGATGTGGGCGACCTGCATGCCCCAGTAACTGCGGGTCATGGTCGGCAAGCCTTTGATCAAACCTTTGTGGCGGGTCTTGTCGATCAGGTCGCGTACACCGGCCAGCAATACCCAGGCCGCGAGCATGAAGGTGGCAAGCACGGCCCAGTTGAAGTCGCCGTAGGCAATACCGGCGATCACGGCCAGCGCGGCGCTGCCCAGCAGTACCGGGGTGAGCATGCCCACCAGCCATTTCACCGGGGTGTCTTTCCAGCGCACCAGTACGCCGACCGCCATCACCACCATCAGCAGCGCCATCAACGGGATGAACAGCGCGTTGAAGTACGGCGGGCCGACGGACAGCTTGGCGCCGCTCAGGGCATCCAGCACCAGCGGGTACAGGGTACCGAGCAGAATCATCGAGGCCGCCACCACCAGCACCAGGTTATTGCCCAGCAGCAGGGTTTCCCGGGACCAGAGGTTGAAGCCCACGTGGCTCTTGACCACTGGCGCACGCAGGGCGAACAGCGTCAGGGAGCCGCCGACCACGAACAGCAGGAAGATCAGAATGAACACGCCGCGCTCCGGGTCGGAGGCAAACGCGTGCACCGAGGTCAGCACGCCGGAACGCACCAGGAACGTACCCAGCAGGCTCAGGGAAAACGCGGCGATGGCCAGCAACACGGTCCAGCTTTTGAACACGCCGCGTTTTTCCGTGACCGCCAGCGAGTGAATCAGCGCGGTGCCCACCAGCCAGGGCATGAAGGAGGCGTTTTCCACCGGGTCCCAGAACCACCAGCCGCCCCAGCCGAGTTCGTAGTAGGCCCACCACGAGCCCAGGGTGATGCCGATGCCGAGGAATGCCCAGGCGACGATGGTCCACGGCCGCGACCAGCGCGCCCAGGCGGCATCGAGACGCCCGCCGAGCAAGGCGGCGATGGCGAAGGCGAAGGCGACCGAGAAACCGACGTAGCCCATGTAGAGCATCGGCGGGTGCACGATCAGGCCGATGTCCTGCAGCAGCGGGTTGAGGTCGTGCCCGTCGACCGGGATCTGCGGCAGGATGCGGGTGAACGGGTTGGAGGTCATGATCAGGAACAGCAGGAAGCCGATGCTGATCATGCCCATCACCGCCAGCACCCGGGCCAGCATCACCTGCGGCAGTTGGCGGGAGAAGATCGAGACGGCAAAGGTCCAGCCGCCGAGGATCAATGCCCACAGCAGCAACGAACCTTCGTGGGCGCCCCACACGGCGCTGAACTTGTAGTACCAGGGCAAGGCGCTGTTGGAGTTATTGGCGACGTAGGCGACAGAAAAGTCGTCGGTCATGAAGGCGTAGGTCAGGCAACCGAAGGCGAATACCAGAAAGGCGAACTGGCCCCAGGCAGCCGGCTGGGCCAGGCTCATCCACAGGCGGTCACCGCGCCAGGCGCCCAGCAACGGGACCACGGCCTGGACGATGGCAAAGCACAGGGCGAGAATCATCGCCAACTGGCCCAACTCCGGAATAAACAGTGCGGACGTCATGACTTAGCCCTCCTTGGCGGGGGTCGGGGCGGATTGACCGCTGTCTTTGAGGGCCTTGGTGACTTCCGGCGGCATGTATTTTTCATCGTGCTTGGCCAGCACTTCGTCGGCCACTACCACGCCGTCGGCGTTGAGCTTGCCGAGGGCGACGATGCCCTGCCCTTCGCGGAACAGGTCCGGGAGGATGCCGCGGTAGGTGATGGTCACGGACTTGTTGAAGTCGGTGACGATGAACTTGACGTCCAGGGAGTCGCCGGAGCGTTGCAACGAGCCTTTCTCGACCATGCCACCGGCACGGATTCGGGTATCCAGCGGCGCTTCGCCGTTGGCGATCTGGGTCGGGGTGTAGAACAGGTTGATGTTCTCCCGCAGGGCGCTCAGGGCCAGGGTCACGGCAATGCCGACACCGACCATGATGGCCAGGATGATCAACAGACGCTTTCTACGCAGCGGATTCACTTTTCGGTCTCCCGGCGCAAACGACGCGCCTCTTGTTGCAGGTAACGCTTGCGGGCCAGGATCGGCGCGGCGACGTTGAGGGCCAGCACCGCCAGGCAAATGCCATAGGCCGTCCAGACGTACAGGGCGTGATGGCCCATGGCGAGAAAATCACTGAAAGAGTTGAAGCTCATCCACGGGCTCCCAGGCTGTTTTGCACTTCGGCCTTGACCCAACTGGTGCGGGCTTCACGCTTGAGCACTTCGAGGCGCATGCGCATCAGCAGCACGGCGCCGAAGAAGCAGTAGAACCCCAGCACCATCAGCAGCAGCGGCGCCCACATTTCCACGGGCATTGCCGGCTTTTCGGTGAGGGTGAAGGTGGCGCCCTGGTGCAGGGTGTTCCACCACTCCACCGAGTATTTGATGATCGGGATGTTGATCACGCCGACGATCGCCAGCACCGCGCAGGCCTTGGCGGCGCTGTCACGGTTGCTGATGGCGTTGCCCAGGGCAATCAGGCCGAAGTACAGGAACAGCAGGATCAGCATCGAGGTGAGGCGCGCGTCCCAGACCCACCACGAACCCCAGGTCGGCTTGCCCCAGATCGCGCCGGTGACCAGCGCCACGGCGGTCATCCAGGCACCGATGGGCGCGGCGCATTGCAGGGCCACATCCGCCAGCTTCATCTTCCACACCAGGCCGACGATGCCGCACACCGCCAGCATCACGTAGCAGGACTGGGCCAGCATCGCGGCAGGCACGTGGATGTAGATGATGCGAAAGCTGTTGCCTTGCTGATAGTCCGGCGGCGCAAAGGCCAGGCCCCAGACCAGGCCGATGCCGATCAGCAATACGGCGGCGATGCTCAACCACGGCAGCAGTTTGCCACTGATGCCGTAAAACCATTTGGGCGAGCCGAGCTTGTGAAACCAGGTCCAGTTCATGCTGTTTCCATCACGGTTGCTTCTCGTCGTTGCGAGAAGCTTAGGGTCTTTACTGGTTAAGGTTCTATCGCTTAACCAGACCTCATTATTCGCCGACGCTGATCTTCAGGCCAGCCGCTATAGCAAAGGGTGTCAGGGTTACCGCCAGGGCGGCCAGGCTGCCAAGCCACAAGAGGTAACCGGTCGCCGGCATGCCCTGGAGCGCGGCTTGCAACGCGCCGCTGCCCAGGATCAACACCGGGATATACAAAGGCAAGATCAGCAGCGCCAACAACAGGCCGCCGCGTTTCAAACCGACGGTCAGTGCCGCACCTACGGCGCCCAGTAGACTGAGAACCGGCGTGCCAAGCAACAAGGAAAGGAGCAACACCGGCAGGCATTCGGTGGGCAACCCCAGCATCATCGCCAGCAGCGGCGCGAGCAATACCAGCGCCAGGCCGGAAAACGCCCAGTGTGCCAGTACCTTGGCCAATACCAGAAGTGGCAGGGGGTGCGACGAAAGGACCCACTGTTCGAGGGAACCGTCTTCAAAATCACTGCGAAACAGCCCGTCCAGCGAGAGCAGGACCGACAAAAGCGCCGCCACCCAGACCAGTCCCGGAGACAAGGTTTGCAACAGTTTAGTCTCGGGGCCCACCGCCAACGGGAACAGCGCAATCACAATCGCGAAGAACACCAGCGGGTTGGCCAGTTCGGCCGGACGGCGACAGAGTAACCGCGCTTCGCGGGCGACCAACAGGACAAATACG
Organism: Pseudomonas sp. I8001; assembly: GCF_013385345.1. Taxonomy (NCBI): domain Bacteria; kingdom Pseudomonadati; phylum Pseudomonadota; class Gammaproteobacteria; order Pseudomonadales; family Pseudomonadaceae; genus Pseudomonas; species Pseudomonas sp. I8001. The sequence continues at coordinate 224,873 of NZ_JACAQC010000010.1, read as the reverse complement.
CTCATACCGCCCACCGGCCCAGGTCGAGGTCGCAGTAACCGGCGGGCATGCGCGTCAAGGTGTGGTGAGTGGTCAGGACAACCATGCCGCCCTGCTCGCAGTGCGCGGCAAGGTGTTCTTCCAATTGGGCAACGCCTTGTTTGTCGAGGGCGGTGAAGGGTTCGTCGAGAATCCATAGCGGCGGGCCGTCGAGATACAAACGGGCCAGGGCCACGCGGCGCTGCTGGCCGGCGGACAGGGTGTGGCAGGGAACGTCTTCGAAACCCTTGAGGCCAACCGCGGCCAGCGCCTGCCAGATCGCCTCGCGGCTGGCGGGATGATGCAGGGCGCTGAGCCAACTGAGGTTTTCTTCAGCGGTAAGCACATCCTTGATTCCGGCGGCGTGGCCGATCCAGATCAGGTTGCGCGCCAGCTCGGTGCGCTGCTCGTGCAACGGTTTGCCGTTGAGCCGCACTTCCCCCGCCGTCGGCTGCATCAGCCCGGCCAGCAGGCGCAACAGGCTGGTCTTGCCGCTGCCGTTGGGGCCGCTGACCTGCACCATGTCGCCGCCCGCCAGACGCAGTTCGAGGTGTTCGAACAGCATCCGCAGGTCACGTTCACAGGCGAGCGCTACGGCTTCTAGAAGAGGGCTGGTCAAGAGATCGCGGGCCTTTACGGTTCAAGTCGGCGGTGGAACGGCCGTTAAAGAGATGCACATTAACTGCTTTGGCGACCGTTTTTAGAGAGCTGGATCAATCAGTTGTGTTGTTTTTAACGCTCTCTTTGAAGACGGGCGGCATTATACATGTGATGCCCTACTCTAAAGAGGGCAATTTCCCCTGAGACGGCGCGCACGATGACCGGTGAGATCAATCTTCCCACGCTCCCCCCGACGCTTCCGGCCGGGCCTGCGCCCGCGCCTGCAGCGGGCGAGTTGCTGAAACTGCTGGAGCCGCAGACCGGCCTGATCGACCCCGGAAAAACCGTAAATGCCGAGGTGCTGGCACTGAAACAAGGCGGCGATGCATTTCAGTTGCTGCTCAAGCTGACCCTGGAAGGCGGCCGGCAAACCCTGGTGCAGGCCAGCAGCAGCCAGCCGCTGCCGCTGGGTACCCAGGTGGAAGTCAGCCAGACGCCGTCGGGCAATTTGTCCATCAGCCTGCAGCAGGCCCTGAGTTCCAGCGTCGCCGCGCTGACGCGTATCGATACCAGCCAGTTACCGGTGGGCACCCTGCTGCAAGGCAAGGTGCTGACCACCCAGGCGCTGCCACAGGGCGCCAACCAGCCGGTGGTGTATCGCTCACTGGTGTCGGTGCTCAATAACGTCCTCAGCGGCGCGACCCTGACCGTCGAAAGCCCGCAGCCCTTGCGCGTCGGCAGCCTGCTCAGCGCCGTGGTGCAAAGTGCGCAGACCTTGAGCTTTGTACCGCTGAGCGGGCGCCAGGACCAATTGGCCGTGGCCCAGCAACTCTCCACCCAGCAAAGCCGCCAGGGCTCGCTGGACGTGGTGTTCACCGCGCTGCAAAGCCTGCCGGCGACCAGCAGCGACAGCACCGGGGCCGACCTGCGCGCCGCCGCCGAGCGTTTGCTCGCCGGCCTGCCCGACCTGGCCCAGGCCAGCAACCCCAAGGTGCTGGCGCAACTGATCCAGAACAGCGGGACCTTCCTCGAAGCCAAGTTGCTGGCCGGGCAAAACCCGCAGATACCGCCGCTGGACATGAAAGGCGCGCTGCTGCGCTTCGTCGCCGACCTGCTGCCATCCCTGCCCGCCAGCACCAATCTGAATGCGATCCTCGCTGCCAACACCCTGGCGCAATTGCTGCCCAGCTTCGTACGCAGCCCGCTGGGCACCCTCGGCCAGGTCGGCGCCAGGCAGGCGCCCGCAGGCTTTCCGCTGCCCGATCGGCTGATGCAACGCCTGGAAGGTGAAAGTGACCTGGAAAACCTGCTGCGCCTGGCCGCCGGGGCCATCTCCCGCCTGCAAAGCCATCAGCTGTCGAGCCTGGAGCAGACCGGTACCACCGCCGACGGCAAGCTCTTGACCACCTGGCAGCTGGAAATCCCCATGCGCACCTTGCAGGACATCGTGCCGTTGCAGGTCAAGTTCCAGCGGGAAGAACCGGCGCCCGACAAGGAACAGCCGGAACGCAAGGACAGCAAGGATCCCAAGCAAATGCTCTGGCGCGTGGAAATGGCGCTCGACATGGAGCCGCTCGGCCCGTTGCAGGTCCAGGCGCAACTGAGCCAGGGCAAACTGTCGAGCCAGTTGTGGGCGACCCGGCCCTTCACCGCCAGCCTGATCGAAAGCCACCTGGGCAGCCTGCGCGAGCGCCTGGTGTCGTCGGGACTCAACGTCGGCGACCTCGACTGCCACCTCGGCACCCCGCCACGGGGCCCGAAAACCGGGCTTGAACAACGCTGGGTGGATGAAACCGCATGAAAAACCCCAACCCGCCCCGCCAGGCCATCGCCCTCAAATACGACGGGCAACAAGCGCCGACCCTCACCGCCAAGGGCGACGATGCCCTGGCCGAAGCCATCCTCAAGCTGGCCCGGGAGAACGAAGTCCCGATTTACGAAAATGCCGAGCTGGTCAAATTACTGGCACGCATGGAGTTGGGCGACAGCATCCCGGAAGAGTTGTACCGCACCGTCGCCGAGATCATCGCGTTTGCCTGGACGCTGAAGGGCAAGTTCCCGGTGGGCTACGACCCGGACGCGGGGCCGGTGGAGCGGGATGTGACGGAAAGAGGCGACGATTATTAAGGTGGGAGCCGGCTGATCGTTCCCACGCTCTGCGTGGGAACGCCGCCTCGGACGCTCCGCGTCCAACCGGCGCTGCAACGTTCAAGTCTTGCGCAGGGGTGACGCGGAGCGTCACGGGATGCATTCCCACGCAGAGCGTGGGAATGATCAGTTGCGGTGGGTGGTGTATAGCAATTATATCTTTCGAGGTATAGATTATCCCGAACCCGATAGTTCAGGATAAACCCATGAGCCCTACCCGCCCGATTCTCAGTCGAAAGCTACTCGCCGAAGCGCTCGCCCGTGATCTGGCAGGCGAGTCATTTGCCGACTACAGCTCCGGCATGTTCCTCGCGGCTCCGCGCCGTACCGGCAAGAGTACGTTCCTGCGCAACGACCTTATCCCCGAGTGCAAGGCCCGGGGCTGGCTGCCGGTGTACGTGGACCTGTGGATGAACCGCGAAATCGACCCCGCCGAACTGATCTCCGGCGCTATCGGCAAAGCCCTGGGCGAGTTCGAAAGCGCAGTGAGCAAGGCGGCCAAGAAAGCCGGTATCGACAAGATCAGCCTGCTGCGCACCTTGAGTTGGGATTTCACCAAACCGCAATTGCCCGCCGGCACCACGCTCAGCCACGCCCTGGACGTATTGCACCAGGTCTCGGGGCAAATGATCGTGCTGATCGTGGACGAGGCCCAGCACGCCCTCAACAGCGAAGGTGGGGTGAACGCCATGTTCGCCCTCAAGGCGGCACGGGATCATCTCAACGGCAGCAGCACGGCCGATGGCCTGCGCCTGGTCTTCACCGGCTCCAGCCGGGACAAACTGGCCAACCTGGTACTCAAGAGCAAACAACCGTTCTTCGGCGCCCATATCACGCCGTTCCCGCTGCTGAGCCGGGATTTCGTCGAGTTCGTGACGGACCTCTGGAACCAGCGCCTGGCCGCGACCAACCAGTTCAACCTGGAGGACATGGACTATGCCTTCCAGCTCGTTGGCCGGCGCCCGGAAATGCTCAACACACTACTGACCGAAGTGAGCGTGGGTCTTGGCGAGGCCAGCAACCTTGGCGAGTTGCTGAGGACCGGGGCACTCAATCACCAGGCCGGCATCTGGAGCGATTACGAGAGCGCCTACAACGACCTCTCGCCGCTGCAACAGGCGGTACTTGAAGTGATGGGCGAACGAACCCTGGGCAAGCAGGCGTTCTCGCCTTTTGCGGAGAAAACCTTCCAGGATGTGAACCGCAAGCTGGAACAGGCCCAGGTCGAGCCGAACGCCAGCACACCAAACGTGCAGAAAGCACTGGAAGTGCTGCGGGAGAAGGAGTTGGTCTGGAAAGCCAACCGTGGTGAATATGCTTTGGAGGACTCGACCATGGCCGAATGGCTGAGCAACCGGCACCGGCTATAAGCTGCAAGCAATACCGCTTGCAGCTCGTAACCTTCAGTTGTCCTTGTGCAACCGGCTCATCAACTGCGCTTCAGCCTGGGTCAACCCGCAGGACTGCGTCAGCTCATCCACCGTGGCGCCCATGCCCACCAGCTTCGCCGCCTGGGCGAATGAGAGGCTCGACGGGTCACGCTGCTCGAGTGCCGACAGCTTGTCCGGCAACGGCGCCAGCACCGAACGCAGCTCGTGCACTTCATCACCCACACGCACCGCACTTTGCTGGAAGTGGTCGACCCGCTTGGCCAGCTCCAGGATCCGCCGGTCGCGCACAGCGTCGCGCTCGACTTGTCGAGTGGCCAATTCCCGTTGCTGGCGAACATAACGCAGCAGGAAGCCCAGGGTCCCGGCCCAAAGGATGGCCAGGACGATCACCGCTACCTCAAGAAACAATCAGATATTCTCCAGGTCCTGCCACTCTTCTTCGCTCATCATCTTGTCCAGCTCAACCAGAATCAGCAGTTCGCCGTTCTTGTTGCAGACACCCTGGATGAACTTGGCCGATTCTTCGTTGCCGACGTTCGGCGCAGTCTCGACTTCGGATTGGCGCAGGTAAACCACTTCCGCCACGCTGTCGACCATGATCCCGACCACTTGCTTGTCGGCTTCGATGATCACGATGCGGGTGTTGTCGTTGACTTCGGTCGGCACCAGGCCAAAACGCTGGCGGGTGTCGATCACGGTCACCACGTTGCCGCGCAGGTTGATGATGCCCAGCACATAGCTTGGGGCACCCGGAACCGGAGCGATTTCGGTGTAGCGCAGCACTTCCTGCACACGCATCACGTTGATGCCGTAGGACTCGTTGTCCAGCTTGAAGGTGACCCATTGCAGGATTGGATCATCCACCAGACCTTGTGCGGACACTGACTTGTTCATACTCCAGACCCCTTCAAATACCGTTGGTTACGGTGTGTGTTCTTAGGCAGCGCCGTAGCGCTGCTGCTTGTTATCAAGTGCGTTTGTTCAGCGGCATGGCTTTTACCGCGCCGCTGGCAATCAACTCCGCCAGTTCGGCGACATCCAGCAACGCGCACATGTGTTCGATCACAGTGCCCGCCAGCCATGGCCGCTGGCCCCGGTGGCTGCGCCATTTGATTTCGTTCGGGTCCAGGCGCAATGAGCGGCTGACCTGATGCACCGCCAGCCCCCACTCGTAGCCCTGGACCGAAATAACGTATTGCAGGCCCTGGCGGAAGTCATCGCGGTAGCGGTCGGGCATCACCCAACGCGCGGTGTCCAATACCTTCAAGTTGCCCTGCTGGCTCGGCAGGATCCCGAGGAACCAATCCGGCTGGCCGAACAACGGCGTCAACTCCTGGCCTTCCAGGGAGTAGATCGACCCCAGGCACACCAGCGGCACCGCCAGGGTCAGCCCGGCGACATCGAACAGCAAACATTCGAACGGCTCCGCAGCCCACACCGGGCGACCGTCGCCCTGTACCGGCGGCGGCGTGATGCTCGGCGGGAGGTGAACCTCAACCACCGGCTCCACCACTACAGGCGCAATCACCACAGGCTCGACGGGCACAGCAACCGGTACAGGAACTGCTACGGGAACGACCAACGCATCACGGGCCTGTTCTTCCAGGACCGCCAGCTGAAACTCGTCCAGGGCAGCAGGTTCAGGCTCGATGACTTCATCGAGGATCAGAATCGGCTCCGGCATCTCCTCGGTGGCGTCCTGGAGCAAAGCGTCCAGGTAGGACTCCAGCGCCAGTTGCGGCCGGGTCTTGAAATCAACGGGACGGTTCATCTGTATGCCCACGCGCAAGCCCCATCAACCCTGTATTCAGAGGTTATCGGCCTGTGAGTGTCCGGACTTGAATCGAGAGCCGGTTTGGTCAGGAAAACCGCGGCGTCTGCATCGCTGGCAAGCCAGGCTCCTACAGGGCTGTTTATGACCATCATGCCACCTGCGCCACAAGTTGCTGGGACAACAGGTGCTTGAGCAACGCCCGATACGCCAGCACCCCACGGCTCTTGCCGTCGAACTGCGACGGCGTCAGCCCTGCCCGGCTCGCATCCCGCAGGCGCGTGTCCACCGGGATGTAGCCTTGCCAGATGGTGTCCGGATAAGCATCGCGCAATACCCGCAAGGTGCCGAGGGACGCCTGGGTACGGCGGTCAAACAGGGTCGGCACGATGCTGAACGGCAGCGCTTGCTTGCGCGAGCGGTTGATCATCGCCAGGGTACTGACCATCCGCTCCAGGCCCTTGACGGCCAGGTGCTCGGTCTGCACCGGGATCACCAGCTGTTGGCTGGCGGCCAGGGCGTTGACCATCAGCACGCCGAGCAACGGCGGGCTGTCGATGATCGCGTAGTCGAAGTCCTGCCACAGCTGCGCCAGGGTCTTGGCGATCACCAGGCCCAGGCCGCTCTGCCCCGGCGACTGGCGCTCAAGGGTGGCCAGGGCGGTGCTGGACGGCAACAGCGAGATCTTTTCATTGCTGGTAGGCAGCAACAGTTGCCCCGGCAAGTCGGCCGGCACGCTGCCCTTGTGCAGGAACAGGTCGTAGCAACTGTGTTCCAGGGCATCCGGGTCATAGCCGAAATAGCTGGTCATGGAGCCGTGGGGGTCCAGGTCGACCACGACCACACGCTTGCCGGCCTCGGCCAGCAAGCCGGCCAAGGCGATGGACGTGGTGGTTTTACCGACACCACCCTTTTGATTGGCAACTGCCCAGACTCTCATTCGGATTGTTCCTCCCGGCAGGCACAGGCTCGACCGAGAAATTGCATGGGGTTATAGAGCCGGTGACGGAGAATTGACGGCACTCCCGCGAACCGGCGCCTTTACGGGCGCTGGTGCAGTTTGTGTGCCAGCCCGCTTCAAGGCGGCATCCGGTGTTGCATTGGCAGTGCCGGTACCGGTCAGGCTGCGGCGCACGTCCAGGTTGCGCGACACCACCAGCACCACCCGACGGTTGCGCGCACGGCCTTCCGCCGTGGCGTTATTGGCCACCGGCTGGAACTCGCCGTAACCCACCGACGCCAGGCGCCCGGGGTTCACACCCTGCATCGCGAGCATTCGTACAATACTCGCCGCCCGGGCCGAAGACAGCTCCCAGTTGGTCGGGTACTGCGCGGTACTGATCGGCAGGTTATCGGTAAAGCCTTCAACGTGGACCGGGTTTTCAAACGGCTTCAGGATCGCCGCCACCTTGTCGATGATGGTAAACGCCTGGTCGCTGGGCATTGCATCGGCACTGGCGAACAGCAGGCTGGAATTGAGCTCGATCTCGACCCACAACTCATTGCCGCGCACGGTCATCTGGTTGGAGCTGATCAGGTCGCCAAAGGCCGCGCTGATGTTATCGGCGATGCTTTTCAGCGGGTCGCTGGTGCCACCGATGCCGGCCGCGGTTTCATCGCTGTCGTTGACCAGCGGCTTGGCCGGGGTCACGGTCTTGGGGCGTTCTTCGCCAATGGGTATCGGCTTGAGGGCGCGGTCAGCGTCGTTGAACACGCCAATCAGCGCCTGGGAAATGACTTTGTACTTGCCTTCGTTGATCGAGGAAATGGAGTACATCACCACAAAAAACGCGAACAGCAACGTAATGAAGTCGGCGTAGGACACCAGCCAGCGTTCATGGTTGACGTGTTCTTCAGGCTCGCGGCGGCGACGGCTCACAACAAATACCTCCCATCAATCCATGAAGCCCTGGAGCTTCAATTCGATGGAGCGCGGGTTTTCACCCTCGGCAATCGAGAGGATGCCTTCGAGCAACATCTCGCGATAACGCGACTGGCGCAGGGCGATCGACTTGAGCTTGCTGGCCACCGGCAACAACACCAGGTTGGCACTGGCCACGCCGTAGATGGTGGCGACGAACGCCACGGCAATCCCGCTGCCCAGTTGCGACGGATCGGCCAGGTTGCCCATCACGTGGATCAAGCCCATCACCGCACCGATGATGCCGATGGTCGGCGCGTAGCCGCCCATGCTTTCAAAGACTTTGGCAGCGTTGATGTCGCGGCTTTCCTGGGTGTAGAAGTCCACTTCGAGGATGCTGCGAATCGCTTCCGGCTCGGCGCCGTCCACCAGCAGTTGCAGGCCTTTGCGGGCGTAGCTGTCGGGCTCGGCATCGGCCACGCCTTCCAGCCCGAGCAGGCCTTCCTTGCGCGCCGTGAGGCTCCAGTTGACCACGCGGTCGATGCCGCCCGGCAAGTCGACACGCGGCGGGAAGATAATCCAGATGAGGATCTGCATCGCGCGCTTGAACGAACTCATGGGCGACTGCAACAACGCCGCGCCCACGGTGCCGCCGATCACGATCAACGCCGCCGGGCCGTTGGCCAGGGCGCCCAGGTGGCCGCCTTCAAGGTAGTTGCCGCCGATAATCGCGACAAACGCCATGATGATGCCAATCAGGCTCAATACATCCATCAGAGGCAAGCCTCCACCAGGTGCTTGCCGATGTCGTCCAGGCTGTAGACGGCGTCGGCCAGGTCGGCCTTGACGATGGCCATGGGCATGCCATAGATCACGCAGCTGGCTTCATCCTGGGCCCAGATCGCGCTGCCGCCCTGCTTGAGCAGGCGCGCGCCTTCACGGCCATCGGCGCCCATGCCGGTCAACACCACCGCCAAAACTTTGTCGCCGTAGGATTTGGCCGCAGACCCGAAGGTGATATCCACACACGGCTTGTAGTTCAGGCGTTCGTCACCCGGCAGGATTTTGATCGCACCCCGGCCATCGACCATCATCTGCTTGCCACCGGGGGCCAGCAGCGCCAGACCCGGACGCAGGATGTCGCCATCCTCGGCTTCCTTGACGCTGATGCGGCACAGCTTGTCCAGGCGCTCGGCGAACGCCTTGGTGAACGCGGCCGGCATGTGCTGGATCAACACGATCGGCGCCGGGAAGTTGGCCGGCAATTGGGTCAACACCCGCTGCAAGGCCACCGGGCCGCCGGTGGACGTACCGATGGCCACCAGTTTGTAGGCCTTGCGCTTGGGCGCAGGTGAATGCGCGGCGGGCGCAGCCGTACGCACCGGGGCGGCGGCCGGGCGCGCAACCGGTGTCGGCGCCGGGCGACCAAAGGTGCTCGGGGCGGCCGGTGGCGGCGTAACGGGTGCGGGCGCCGGCGCACTGAACAGGCTGCGACGGTTACTGCGGGAGATGCTGTGCACCTTCTCGCAGAGCATCTGCTTGACCTTCTCGGGGTTGCGCGAGATGTCTTCGAAATTCTTCGGCAGGAAGTCCACCGCGCCGGCATCCAGCGCATCCAGGGTGACCCGGGCGCCTTCGTGGGTCAGCGAGGAGAACATCAACACCGGCGTCGGGCAGCGCTGCATGATGTGCCGCACCGCCGTGATGCCGTCCATCATCGGCATCTCGTAGTCCATGGTGATCACGTCCGGCTTGAGCGCCAGGGCCTGATCGATCGCCTCTTTGCCGTTGGTGGCCGTGCCGACCACCTGGATATTGGAATCCGATGAAAGAATTTCCGAGACGCGGCGGCGGAAGAAACCCGAATCGTCCACCACCAGGACCTTGACTACCATAAACACTCCGTTAGGCCGGGCGAGGGACAACCGCCCTGCCCGGGCCGAATCAAATACGCCGTGCGGCGTAACGCTTGAGCATGCTCGGAACATCCAGAATCAGCGCGATCCGACCGTCACCGGTAATGGTCGCACCCGACATGCCCGGGGTTCCCTGCAGCATTTTGCCCAAAGGCTTGATGACCACTTCTTCCTGGCCCACCAGTTGATCGACCACGAAGCCGATACGCTGGGTGCCCACGGAAAGAATCACCACATGGCCTTCGCGCTGCTCTTCATGCTTGGCCGAAGCCACCAGCCAGCGCTTGAGGTAGAACAGCGGCAACGCCTTGTCGCGCACGATCACCACTTCCTGGCCGTCCACCACGTTGGTGCGCGACAGGTCGAGGTGGAAGATTTCGTTGACGTTGACCAGCGGGAAGGCGAACGCCTGGTTGCCCAGCATCACCATCAGGGTCGGCATGATCGCCAGGGTCAACGGCACCTTGATGACGATCTTCGAGCCCTGGCCCTTGGTCGAGTAGATGTTGATCGAGCCGTTGAGCTGGCTGATCTTGGTCTTCACCACATCCATGCCCACGCCACGGCCCGACACGTCGGAAATCTCGGTCTTGGTGGAGAAGCCCGGGGCGAAGATCAGGTTGTAGCACTCGGTGTCGGTGAGGCGGTCGGCGGCGTCCTTGTCCATCACCCCACGCTTGACTGCAATGTTGCGCAGTACCGTGGGGTCCATGCCTTTGCCGTCATCGGTGATCGACAGCAGGATATGGTCGCCTTCCTGTTCGGCCGCCAGGATCACTTTGCCCTGGCGGTTCTTGCCCGAGGCTTCGCGCTCTTCCGGCGTCTCGACACCGTGGTCGACCGCGTTGCGCACCAAGTGGACCAGCGGGTCGGCCAGGGCCTCGACAAGGTTCTTGTCGAGGTCGGTTTCTTCACCCACCAGTTCCAGGTTGATCTCTTTCTTGAGCTGGCGTGCCAGGTCGCGAACCAGGCGCGGGAAACGCCCGAAGACTTTCTTGATCGGCTGCATCCGGGTCTTCATGACGGCGGTCTGCAGGTCTGCGGTGACCACGTCGAGGTTCGACACGGCCTTTTGCATGGCCTCGTCGCCACTGTTCAGGCCCAGGCGCACCAGGCGGTTACGCACCAGCACCAGTTCGCCGACCATGTTCATGATGTCGTCCAGGCGCGCGGTATCAACCCGCACGGTGGTTTCGGCTTCACTGGCCGGTTGCTTGTCCGGGGCCGGGGCAGCCGTGGCAGCCCGGGCCGGTGCTGGAGCCGGAGCCGGAGCCGCTTTCGCTGCGACAGGCGCGGCAGCCTTGGCGGCAGGAGCCGGTGTTGCGACAGCTGCGGCAGCAGCCGGTGCAGCAGCGCCGACCACTTCGGTGAACTTGCCCTTGCCGTGCAGTTCATCCAGCAGGGCTTCGAATTCGTGATCGGAGATCAGTCCATCGGCGGCCGGCGCAGCAGCGGGTGCCGCAGGCGCGGCGGCCGTTGCGGCGACTTCCGGCAGAGCCTCGGCGGCAAACGAGCCTTTGCCGTGCAACTGGTCCAGCAGCGCTTCAAATTCGTCGTCGGTGATTTCATTGCTGACGGGCGCCGCGGCTTCCGTTGGCGCTGGCGCTGCGGCCACCGCGTCCGGGGCAAACTGGCCCTTGCCGTGCAACTGGTCGAGCAACGACTCGAACTCGGCGTCGGTAATGTCTTCGGTGGTCGGCACCATGGCCGGCGCACTGGCTGCCGGCGCTTCGGCTTCGGCCTTGACAGCGTTCAGCGAGTCCAGCAGTTGTTCAAATTCGCTGTCGGTCACGTCGCCCGCAGGCTCGGCAACCGGCTCAGCCACCGCTTCCACCACGGGAGCGTTGGCCGCAGGTTCCGCCAGGCGCGCCAGGGCGGCCAGCAGTTCCGGCGTGGCGGCAGTGATCGGTGCGCGCTCGCGCACTTCACTGAACATGCCGTTGACCGCGTCCAGTGCTTCCAGGATCACGTCCATCAGTTCCGAGTCGACGTGCCGCTCACCCTTGCGCAGGATGTCGAACACGTTCTCGGCGATGTGACAGCACTCCACCAGCTCGTGGAGCTGGAGGAAGCCGGCGCCCCCTTTTACAGTATGAAAACCGCGAAAAATTGCATTGAGCAGGTTCGCATCATCCGGTCGGCTTTCCAGCTCGACCAGTTGTTCGGACAGTTGCTCTAAAATTTCGCCGGCCTCTACAAGGAAATCCTGAAGGATTTCTTCATCGGCGCCGAAGCTCATGGGTGTGCTCCTTAGAAGCCTAAACTGGACAGCAAATCGTCTACGTCGTCTTGCCCGGATACAACGTCTTCACGTTTATCGGCATGAATCTGCGGACCTTCACCCTTGGCGAGGTGTTTTTGTGGATCTTTTTCAGAAAGGATCGCTGCGCGGTCATGTTCGATGCCGGCAAACCGGTCGACCTGGCCCGCCATCAACACCAGTTTGAGCAGGTTGCTTTCCACTTCGGTGACCAGTTGGGTCACACGCTTGATCACCTGACCGGTGAGGTCCTGGTAATCCTGGGCCAGCAGAATGTCATTGAGGTTGCTGGAAACCGTGCGGTTTTCCTGCTCGCTGCGGGACAAAAAGCCCTCGACCCGACGCGCCAGCTCACGAAACTCCTCAGCGCCCACTTCCCGACGCATGAACCGGCCCCAGTCAGTGCTCAGGGCCTTGGCTTCACTGGCCATACCGTTGACCAGAGGCGTGGCGTTTTCCACCAGGTCCATGGTGCGGTTGGCCGCCGCCTCAGTCAGCCTGACCACGTAGGACAGGCGTTCGGTGGCATCCGTGATCTGCGAGATTTCCTCGGCCTGGGGCATGTGCGGGTCAATCTGAAAATTGACTATCGCACTGTGCAACTCACGGGTGAGCTTGCCCACTTCCTGGTACAGGCCGCGGTCACGGGTCTGGTTGAGCTCATGGATCAACTGCACCGCGTCGCCGAACTGGCCTCTTTCAAGGCTTTCGACGAGTTGATGAGCATGTTTTTTCAGGGTCGACTCAAAGTCGGCCTGCGATGATTCTTTATGCTCCATAGCTCCCCCGTGGCAGCATCAATGACCGATGCGTTCGAAGATCTTTTCGATCTTCTCTTTCAAGGCCAGTGCAGTGAATGGCTTGACCACGTAGCCGTTGACCCCGGCCTGGGCGGCTTCGATGATCTGTTCACGCTTGGCTTCAGCGGTCACCATCAGCACAGGCAGGCTGCGCAGTTTTTCATCAGCGCGCACGTGGCGCAGCAGATCGATACCGGTCATGCCCGGCATGTTCCAGTCCGTTACCAGAAAGTCGATGCTCCCGCTGTTGAGGATCGGAATCGCCGTAATACCGTCATCCGCCTCGACCGTGTTAGTGAACCCAAGGTCACGCAACAGGTTTTTTATGATCCGCCGCATCGTTGAGAAGTCATCAACGATGAGGATTTTCATGTTCTTGTCCAATTCGACCTCCAAGCAGTCTTAAACGCGCCCAGCACCTGGGCGCGCCATATCAATCAACAGGCGTTACACAAAAAGGACTACCGGGGGCGCACCACGGGCCAAGCCCGTCCGGGCGCAGGGCCTGGACGGTATCGTTCGCAGTGTCCCCACACTGCCTGTCAGCGCGCTCGCCACTCTCCCAAACGCCCCCGCAAGCGGGCCGCGCACTGGCTGTGTAACTGGCTGACCCGCGATTCGCTGACCCCCAGGACCTCACCGATTTCCTTGAGGTTCAGCTCTTCGTCGTAGTACAGCGCCAACACCAGTCGCTCACGCTCCGGCAAATTGGCTATCGCGTCCGCCAGCGCGCTCTGGAAGCGTTCATCTTCCAGGTCCCGTGACGGTTCGAGATGGGCACTCGCGCCGTCCTCGTGCAGCCCTTCATGTTCGCCGTCCTGTAAAAGGTCGTCGAAACTGAACAGCCGGCTGCCCAAGGTATCGTTCAAAATCCCGTAGTAATCGTCGAGACTCAATTGGAGTTCGGCCGCAACTTCATGATCTTTAGCGTCGCGACCGGTTTTTGCTTCAATTGAGCGAATTGCGTCACTCACCATCCGCGTATTGCGGTGCACTGATCGCGGCGCCCAATCACCTTTACGCACTTCATCGAGCATGGCCCCACGGATACGGATACCCGCGTATGTCTCGAAACTCGCGCCCTTGCTCGCGTCGTACTTGGTCGACACTTCAAGCAGGCCGATCATCCCGGCCTGGATCAAGTCCTCGACCTGCACGCTGGCAGGCAAGCGCGCCAGCAGGTGATAGGCAATGCGCTTGACCAGGGGCGCATAGCGCTCGATCAATTCGACTTGACTGTCACGTGCCGACTTCTTGTAAAGGTTGTAGCCGCTGGCTGTCATAGCACCGGTCCTGCGCTCGTCTGATGCACCAATCGCTCGACGAAAAACTCCAGATGCCCCCGGGGATTGGCGGGCAACGGCCAGGTATCGACCTTCTGGGCAATAGCCTTGAACGCCAATGCGCACTTCGAACGAGGGAACGCTTCATAGACCGCACGCTGCTTTTGCACGGCCTTGCGCACACACTCGTCGTAAGGAACTGCGCCAACGTATTGTAAGGCGACATCGAGGAAGCGATCCGTGACCTTGGTCAACTTGGCGAACAGATTCCGCCCTTCCTGCGGGCTTTGGGCCATGTTGGCCAGCACGCGGAAGCGGTTCATGCCGTAGTCGCGGTTGAGCAGTTTGATCAGGGCGTAGGCGTCGGTGATCGAGGTGGGTTCGTCGCACACCACCAGCAACACTTCCTGGGCTGCGCGCACGAAACTGACCACCGACTCGCCGATCCCGGCGGCGGTGTCGATCACCAGTACGTCGAGGTTGTCGCCAATGTCGCTGAACGCCTGAATGAGGCCGGCATGTTGCGCCGGACTCAGGTGCACCATGCTCTGGGTGCCGGAAGCCGCCGGCACGATGCGAATCCCGCCGGGGCCTTGCAACAGTACGTCGCGCAGCTCACAGCGGCCTTCGATGACATCGGCCAGGGTATGTTTGGGCGTCAGTCCCAGCAGAACGTCGACGTTCGCCAGCCCCAGGTCAGCATCCAGCAGCATGACGCGACGGCCAAGCTCTGCCAGGGCCAGGGACAAATTCACTGACACGTTAGTTTTTCCGACGCCACCTTTGCCGCCGGTCACCGCGATCACCTGTACGGGATGCATGCTGCCCATTTTATTTCTTTACCTTGTCTTGCTTAGACGCAGGCTACATAAGTTGGCCGCGCGAACTGCTGGCAGGCCATCGATGTAGATACTTTTCACTGTCATTTTTAAATAGAAAGCCATGATGCCTCAGCCAACTCGCTTGTTCGGGCTGTGGTAGAGGTCAGCAAACATGTCAGCCATCGCTTCCTCACTGGGTTCTTCCTGCATTTGCACGCTGACAGCCCGGCTGACCAACTGATGACGGCGCGGCAGATGCAGATCATCCGGGATCCGCGGCCCGTCGGTCAGGTAGGCGACCGGTAATTCATGACTGATTGCCAGGCTCAATACTTCGCCCAGGCTTGCCGTCTCATCCAGTTTAGTCAGGATGCAACCCGCCAGCCCGCAGCGCTTGTAGCTGTGGTAGGCGGCGGTCAATACCTGCTTCTGGCTGGTAGTGGCAAGCACCAAATAGTTTCTGGATTTGATCCCGCGCCCGGCCAGGCTTTCCAGCTGCATGCGCAGGGCCGGGTCGCTGGCTTGCAGGCCGGCGGTGTCGATCAGCACCACGCGCTTGCGCAGCAATGGGTCGAGGGCGTTGGCCAGGGACTGGCCCGGGTCGACGTGGGTCACCGGCACATTGAGGATGCGGCCCAGGGTCTTGAGTTGTTCCTGGGCGCCGATGCGGTAGCTGTCCATGCTCACCAGCGCGATGTTCTGGGCGCCGTACTTGAGCACGTAACGTGCGGCCAGCTTGGCCAGGGTGGTGGTCTTGCCCATGCCGGCCGGGCCGACCATGGCAATCACACCGCCTTCTTCCAGGGGTTCGATTTCCGGGGTGACGATCATCCGCGCCAGGTGGGCCAGGAGCATGCGCCAGGCCTGGCGAGGCTCTTCAATTTGCGTGGTCAGTTGCAGCAGGTCGCGGGACAACGGGCCGGACAGGCCAATGCGTTGCAGGCGACGCCACAGGTTGGCCTGTTGTGGCTGGCTGCCCTGCAACTGGTTCCAGGCCAGCGAACCCAGCTGCACTTCCAGCAGTTCACGCAGGCCGTTGAGTTCGAAGCGCATCGAGTCGAACACCCGCTGGTCTACCGCCGGCGCCGGGGCTGGCGCAGCAGGACGCGGTGGTTCAACAAAAGTCGGCTCTACCAGCGGCTCGGACGCGGTCAACGGCAGCCCGGCAAACAGCTGGCGATTGGTGGAGGCGTCGCTGTCGCCACGCATGCTCAGTTCAGCCTGGGCCGAGACAATGCGCGAAGCGGTCTTGCGCAGCTCGTCTTCCAGTTCCATGTTCGGCACGCGCGGCGCCAGGGCCGAGGGTTTGTAATCCAGGGCAGCCGTCAGCTCCACACCGCCGGCAATACGACGGTTACCGATAATCGCAGCGTCGGCGCCCAACTCATCACGTACCAGTTTCATGGCCTGACGCATATCGGCGGCGAAAAAACGCTTCACTTGCATATCCCACTACCTCAGCCGTTGGGCCCTACTGTCGCGACGATAGTCACTTGCTTATTGTCAGGAATTTCCTGGTAAGCCAATACGTGCAAATTCGGTATAGCCAGGCGTCCAAACCGCGACAACATCGCCCGGACGGGGCCAGCCACCAGCAGGATCACCGGATGGCCTTCCATTTCCTGGCGCTGCGCGGCCTCGATCAACGAACGTTGCAGCTTCTCTGCCATGCTTGGCTCCAGCAACACGCCCTCATCAGCGCCCTGCCCAGCCTTCTGAATACTATTGAGCAATATTTGTTCCAACCTTGGTTCCAAGGTGATGACAGGCAGCTCGGAGTCAAGCCCTACAATGCTTTGGACGATTGCACGCGACAATCCGACGCGCACTGCGGCCACCAGGGCGGCAGTATCTTGACTCTTGGCGGCATTGTTGGCGATAGCTTCGGCAATGCTGCGAATGTCCCGCACCGGCACCTGCTCGGCCAACAGCGCTTGCAGCACCTTGAGCAGTTGCGAGGTGGACAGCACACCCGGTACCAGCTCTTCGGCGAGTTTTGGCGAGGCCTTGGCCAGCAATTGCAAGAGTTGCTGGACTTCTTCGTGGCCAATCAGCTCGTGGGAGTGCTTGTACAGAATCTGGTTGAGGTGGGTGGCGACCACAGTGCTGGCGTCGACCACGGTGTAGCCCAGCGACTGCGCCTGGCTGCGCTGGCTGATTTCGATCCATACCGCTTCCAGGCCAAAAGCCGGATCTTTGGCGGTAATCCCGTTGAGGCTGCCAAACACCTGGCCCGGGTTGATCGCCAGTTCGCGGTCCGGGTAGATCTCGGCCTCGGCCAGAATCACCCCCATCAGGGTCAGGCGGTAGGCGCTCGGGGCCAGGTCGAGGTTGTCGCGAATGTGCACGGTGGGCATCAGGAAGCCCAGGTCCTGGGACAACTTCTTGCGCACACCCTTGATCCGCGCCAGCAATTGCCCGCCCTGGTTGCGATCCACCAGGGGAATCAGGCGGTAGCCGACTTCCAGGCCGATCATGTCGATCGGGGTCACGTCGTCCCAGCCCAGCTCCTTGGTTTCCAGGGCGCGGGCCGGCGATGGCAGCAGTTCCTGCTGGCGCGCCACTTCCTGCTGGGCAATCACCTTGATGTTGTTTTGTTTTTTCCAGAACAGGTAGGCACCGCCGGCGGCCATGGCGGCCATACTCAGGAACGAGACATGGGGCATGCCCGGCACGATGCCCATGATCGCCATGATGCCTGCCGCCACCGCCAGCGCCTTGGGCGAGGCAAACATCTGCCGGCTGATCTGCTTGCCCATGTCTTCGGAGCCCGAAGCACGGGTCACCATGATCGCCGCAGCTGTAGATAACAACAGTGATGGCAATTGCGCCACTAAACCGTCACCGATGGTCAGCAGGGCGTAAACCTTGCCGGCGTCGCCGAAGGTCATGCCGTGCTGGAAGATGCCGACCGCCATGCCGCCGATCAGGTTGATAAACAGAATCAACAGGCCGGCGATGGCGTCGCCGCGCACGAATTTGCTGGCACCGTCCATGGAACCGTAGAACTCGGCTTCCTGGGCGACTTCAAGGCGACGGGCCTTGGCCTGGTTCTGGTCGATCAGGCCGGCGTTGAGGTCGGCGTCGATCGCCATCTGCTTGCCGGGCATCGCGTCGAGGGTAAAACGCGCGCTCACCTCGGAAATCCGCCCGGCGCCCTTGGTCACGACCACAAAGTTGATGATCATCAAGATCGCAAAAACCACGATACCGACCACGTAGTTACCGCCGATCACCACCTCGCCGAAGGCCTGGATCACCTTGCCCGCGGCGGCGTGGCCGTCCTGGCCGTGGAGCATCACCACCCGGGTGGAAGCCACGTTAAGCGCCAGCCGCAGCAGGGTGGCGATCAGCAGGATGGTCGGGAATACCGCGAAATCCAGCGGCCGCAGGGCGTATACGCACACCAGCAACACGACGACCGACAGCGCAATGTTGAAGGTGAAGAACACATCCAGCAGGAACGGCGGCATCGGCAACATCATCATTGCCAGCATCACCAGCAACAACAACGGCACACCCAGATTGCCTCGCGAGAGGTCAGTCAGGGTGCCACGGGCCGTGCTGAGCATTTGAGAGCGATCCACCGGTATTCCTCGTTTCCTTGAAGCAAACTTTTGACGCCGGGAAGCGTCCTGGAGGCGGTATTGCAAGAAGCCTTCCAACTTTTGCTTGAGGAAGCAGATCGGTCTCACGGACAGCGAAGGGCTACCGCCGTACACACATCACCTGTGGCGAGGGAGCTTGCTCCCTCGCCACGCTGATTGAGGTAGCGCCCTCGCCCGCGACTTACACGGTGCGAGATGCAATTGCGGGAACGCTCAGGGGGATTTTTGTTGTTTGGGCGGACGCCTTCGCGAGCAAGCCCGCTCCCACATTTGACCGCGTTTCTACAGGATATACACGGTCAAATGTGGGAGCGGGCTTGCTCGCGAAGAGGCCAGGAGGGACGCTACAAAATCAGGAATCCCGACGCAAATCCGGCGGAATCGGCAGGTCTTTGAGCGGATCCGGCCGCTTGCCCTTGCCCGCCCGGTACTGGCGGATCTGATACACGTACGCCAACACCTGAGCCACCGCCAGATACAACCCGGCCGGAATTTCCTGGTCCAGGTCGGTGGAGTAGAAGATCGACCGCGCCAACTCCGGCGATTCCAGCAGCAGGATGTCATTGGCGACCGCAATCTCGCGAATTTTCAACGCCGTGAAATCACTGCCCTTGGCCAGCAACATCGGCGCCCCACCCTTCTCCGGGTCGTACTTGAGCGCCACGGCGTAGTGGGTCGGGTTGGTGATGACCACATCGGCATCGGGCACCGAGGCCATCATCTTGCGCTGGGACATCTCGCGCTGCAGCTGGCGAATCCGCTGCTTGACCTCGGGCCGGCCTTCCTGGTCCTTGTGCTCGTCGCGCACTTCCTGCTTGGTCATCAGCAGTTTCTTGTGGCTTTCCCACAGCTGGATCGGCGCATCCACCGCAGCAATGATGATCAGCCCGCAAGCCATCCACAGCGAGCTCCAGCCCACCACTTGCACACTGTGGATGATCGCCAGCTCGATCGGCTCATGGGCGATGCGCAGCAGGTCGTCGATGTCGGACGACAACACCGTCAACGCCACAAACAGGATCAGGATGAACTTGGCCAAGGCCTTGAGCAGTTCCACCAGGGCCTTGGTGGAAAACATCCGCTTGAGCCCGGCCGCCGGGTTCATCCGGCTGAATTTGGGCGCCAGGCTGCCGGCGGCAAACAGCCAGCCGCCGAGGGAAATCGGGCCGATCAGGGCCGCCAGCAACAAGGTGATGAGGATCGGCTGCACCGCGAGGATCGCGATCTTGCCCGAGTGCAGCAGGTACAAGCCCATGGCGCCCGGGCTCAGCAGCACGTCGCGGGGCAGGGAGAAATTCAGGCGCATCAACTCCATCAGGTCCAGGGCCAGGCCACCGCCGTAGATCAGCAGGCCGCCGGAACCGGCGAGCATGATCGCCAGGGTGTTGAGCTCTTTGGAGCGGGCAATCTCGCCCTTTTCCCGGGAGTCCTTTTTACGTTTCTCCGTGGGGTCTTCTGTCTTGTCCTGGCCACTCTCGCTCTCGGCCATGGCTTACCGCGCCCGCGCCAAGTCACGTAAAAACTGCAAGGCGTCGGTCGCCAGCGGTTGATACTGATTGAGAATGTCAGCCATGCCGACCCAGAAAATCCCCATGCCCAGCACCAGGGTCAACGGGAAACCGATGGAGAAGATGTTCAACTGCGGCGCCGCCCGGGTCATCACGCCAAAGGCGATGTTGACCACCAGCAGCGCAGTGATCGCCGGCAATACCAGCAGCAGGGATGCACCGAGCACCCAGCTCAAGCGCCCCACCAGCTCCCAGAAATGATTGACCACCAACCCGCTGCCCACCGGCAAGGTGGTGAAGCTTTCGGTCATCACCTCGAACACCACCAGGTGGCCGTTCATGGCCAGGAACAGCAAGGTCACCAGCATCGTCAGGAATTGCCCGATCACCGCCACCGACACGCCGTTGGTAGGGTCGACCATGGACGCGAAGCCCATGCCCATCTGGATCGAGATGATCTGCCCGGCGATCACGAAGGCCTGGAAGAACAGCGTCAGGGAGAAGCCCAGCAAGGCGCCGATGATGATTTGCTCGGCGATCAGCATCATTGCACTGAGGTCCAGGGCATTCACCGGCGGCATCGGCGGCAAGCCCGGCACGATCACCACGGTGATCGCCACCGCGAAATACAGGCGGATGCGCCGTGGTACCAGGGTGGTGCCGAACACCGGCATGGTCATCAGCACGGCCGTGACCCGGAACAACGGCAGGATGAACGAGGCCACCCAGGTGCTGATCTGGGTGTCGGTCAAGGCCAGCATCGAATTCACGGGGTCAGCCGATCAACTGCGGAATACTGCCGTACAGCTGCAGGATGTATTCCATGAAGGTTTGCACCAGCCACGGGCCGGCAACGATCAGGGTGATCAGCATCACCAGCAGGCGCGGCAAAAAGCTCAGGGTCTGTTCGTTGATCTGGGTCGCGGCCTGGAACATCGCCACCAACAGGCCCACCAACAGGCTCGGCACCACCAGTACGGCGACCATCATGGTGGTCAGCCACAGGGCTTCGCGAAACAGGTCGACTGCTACTTCTGGCGTCATGGCCTACACCCCACCGAAACTGCCGGCCAGGGTGCCGATTATCAGCGCCCACCCGTCCACCAACACAAACAGCATGATCTTAAACGGCAACGAAATGATCAGCGGCGACAGCATCATCATACCCATGGCCATCAGCACACTCGCCACGACAAGGTCGATGATCAGGAACGGAATGAAGATCATGAAGCCGATCTGGAACGCGGTCTTCAACTCCGAGGTCACGAACGCCGGCACCAGGATGGTCAGCGGTGCCATGTCGGGGCTGGCGATGTCGGTACGCTTGGACAACCGCACAAACAACTCGAGGTCGCTGGAACGGGTCTGCGACAGCATGAAATCCTTGATCGGGCCCTGGGCCTTGTCGATCGCATCCTGGGCGGTCATTTTCTCCGCCAGGTACGGTTGCAGGGCTTGCTGGTTCACCTTGTCGAACACCGGCGCCATGATGAACAGCGTCAGGAACAGCGCCATGCCGGTGAGGATCTGGTTCGACGGCGTCTGTTGCAGGCCGAGGGCCTGACGCAGGATCGAGAACACGATGATGATGCGGGTGAAGCTGGTCATCAGCATCACGAACGCGGGGATGAAGCTCAGCGCGGTCATGATCAGCAGGATCTGCAGGCTGACCGAATACTCCTGCGCGCCCGCCGCGTTAGTGCCCAGGGTGATCGCCGGGATCGACAACGGGTCTGCTGCGTACGCCAGCGGCGCTGCCAGCAACAGCATGAGCGTCAATAAAACGCGCATTACTTCTTATCCTTCTGATCCTTGCCCAGCAACTCCATGAGGCGCTGGGCGAATTCCGGCGTGGCCGCCTGGGTCTGGGCCACTTCCACAGGCGACTTGAGCACGTGCAACGGGGTGATGCGACCGGGGGTGATGCCCAGCAGGATCTGCTCGTCGCCGACCTGCACCAGCACCAGCCTGTCCCGCGGGCCAAGGGCGCGTGAACCCACCAGCTCGATGACCTGGGCATTGCCCGGGCCGATGCGCTGCACGCGGCGCAACACCCAGGCGAGCACGAAGATCAGCCCCACCACCAGCAACAACCCCAGCACCAACTGGGTGAGTTGCCCGCCCACACCGCTGCCAAGCGCCGGCGCAGCCGCCTGGGCAACCGGTTCTGCTGCCATTACGCTCAAGGGCAGCGTCGATAACAGTCCTACCAATGAGCGCTTCATATCAACGCAACTTCTTGATGCGTTCGCTCGGGCTGATCACGTCGGTCAGGCGGATGCCGAACTTCTCGTTGACCACCACCACTTCGCCATGGGCGATCAGCGTGCCGTTGACCAGCACGTCCAGCGGCTCGCCGGCCAGGCGGTCCAGCTCGATCACCGACCCCTGGTTGAGCTGCAGCAGGTTGCGGATGTTGATTTCGGTGCTGCCGACTTCCATGGAGATCGACACCGGAATGTCGAGGATCACGTCCAGGTTCGGACCGTCGAGGGTCACCGGGTCATTGTTCTTCGGCACGCTGCCGAACTCTTCCATGGGAAGGCGGTTGCCAACCGGTGCAGTGGCTGCATCGGCCGCCAGCAGTGCATCGATATCGTCCTGGCCGACATCGCCGGTTTCTTCCAGGGCAGCCGCCCACTCGTCAGCCAGGGCCTGGTCTTCGGCGGAAGTGTTTTCGTGTTCGGTAGCCATTACATGTCCTCGGCGGAGCAGAAATTAAGGTGGATCAGCGACGGTTGATCGGTTCGATCACTTGCAACGCCAGGTTGCCTTTGTGAGAACCGAGCTTGACCTTGAACGACGGCACGCCGTTGGCGCGCATGATCAGTTCTTCCGGCAGGTCGACGGGAATCACATCCCCCGGCTGCATGTGCAAAATATCCCGCAAACGCAGCTGGCGACGGGCCACGGTGGCGCTCAGGGGTACGTCGACGTCCAGCAGGTCTTCGCGCAGGGCTTTCACCCAGCGTTCGTCCTGGTCGTCGAGGTCGGACTGGAAACCGGCATCGAGCATTTCGCGCACCGGCTCGATCATCGAGTACGGCATGGTCACGTGCAGGTCGCCGCCGCCGCCATCGAGTTCGATGTGGAAGGTGGAGACCACAATGGCTTCGCTGGGGCCGACGATGTTGGCCATGGCCGGGTTCACTTCCGAGTTGATGTACTCGAAATTGACTTCCATGATCGCCTGCCAGGCTTCCTTCAAGTCGATGAAGGCCTGCTCCAGCACCATGCGCACCACCCGCAACTCGGTCGGGGTGAATTCACGGCCTTCGATCTTGGCGTGACGGCCATCGCCGCCGAAGAAGTTGTCCACCAGCTTGAACACCAGCTTGGCGTCGAGGATGAACAGCGCGGTGCCGCGCAGCGGCTTGATCTTCACCAGGTTGAGGCTGGTGGGCACGTACAGCGAGTGCACGTACTCACCGAACTTCATCACCTGCACGCCGCCCACTGCCACGTCCGCCGAGCGGCGCAGCATGTTGAACATGCTGATACGGGTGTAACGGGCAAAACGCTCGTTGATCATTTCCAGGGTCGGCATGCGTCCACGGACGATGCGATCCTGGCTGGTCAGGTCGTAGCTTTTGACGCTGCCGGGCTCGGCAGCCATTTCGGTCTGTACCAGACCATCGTCGACGCCATGGAGCAGCGCATCGATTTCATCCTGGGACAGCAGGTCCTGCACGGCCATGTCGTGATCCTACTGCAATACGAAATTAGTGAAGAGCACCTGCTCGATCACAGGTTTGCCGACTTCCTTCTGGGCCACTTCCTGCACGCTGGCAGTGACCTTCTGGCGCAGCATTTCCTGGCCCACCGGGGTGGCGAGGGTGTCGAAGGGTTGGGCGGAAAACAGCATCACCAGGTTGTTGCGGATCACTGGCATGTGCACCTTGAGGGCATCCAGGTCTGCCTGGTTACGCGCCAGCAGGGTAATGCTCACCTGCAGGTAGCGTTGACGGCCGTTCTGATTGAAGTTGGCGACAAACGCCGGCAGCATCGGCTCGAAGATTGCCGGTTGCTTGACGTTGGGGTTGACCTCGGCCGTGGCGGCCGGTTTGCTCTGGGCACTGTGCATAAAGTACCAGGTAGCCCCCACGGACAAGCCGATCGCCAGCAACAAGGCCAGGACAATCAGCAGGATAAGCTTGAGCTTGCCCTTGCCTGCGGGTGCTTTTGCTGCGTCGTCGCTCTTCGCCATGCCAATAATCCGTCACTATTCTGGGATTCATAGTTCTGGGGAAAGGCAAGAGCAAGTGTTATGCCAGAGTTGTCAGTTCGGTCACGGTTTCGCCGACACTGCAAAACCAATGTGGGAGCGGGCTTGCTCGCGAAAGCGGTGGATCAGCACCTGTAACGGTGACTGACACTCCGTATTCGCGAGCAAGCCCGCTCCCACATTTTGATCATCGCCAGGCCTCGGATCAGGCGTAGTAGTCCACGGCACTGGAGCCAATCACCGACTGCACCACCGGCGCGGCCACTTCAGCCACCTCACCGATACCGCCGCCATCAACCCCATCACCCCGCCCGCCACTGCCGCTGACGCCGCGAGCCTGGTTCTGCTGTTGCTGGTCCTGGCCCTGCTGCCCCTGCCAGCCACGTGACTGGTCCGACACGTTGACGTCGACCTGGCCCATGCCCTGCTGGGCAAACATCTCCCGCAGGCGGCCCGACTGGCTTTCCAGGGCTTCACGCACCACTGCATGGCCGCTCATGAAAGTGACTTGCGCCTGCTGGTCGGCGGACATCTTCACGCTGATGTCCAGGCGACCCAGTTCAGCGGGCTGCAACTGGATCTCTGCCGACTTGAGGTTGGCGCTGGACAGGTACATGACCCGGTTCACCACCTCATCGGTCCAGCCACTCTGGTGCATGGCCAATGGCGCGTTGGCCACCGGCGGCAGGGCATTCGCAGTTTTCGGCGTGGCAGCCTGGGTCAGCGCGGCGAGGCGGTTGGCGAAGTCATCGAGACGGGTGTCGCTGCTGGCGTCCTTCAAATCCTTGAGGCCGCCGTCGATCAGACCGGCAAAGGCTTTGTCGCCGCCCTGGTCGGTGCTGTCCTTGGACGCTTGCTGGTCGACCATATTGGCCAGGCCTGTGACGAAGTTTTGCGCGGCGGTCGGCTGATCCTGGGTCGGGGCCGGGGCGGTTTTTGCCGGGGCCTGGCTGCTGGCGGACACGTGTCCGCCCTGTTCCATGGCCAGGCGCACGGCGGGCATTGCATCAAGCGGATCGGCCTCGGGATCGAAGGCGGGCTTGGCGTCGTCGGTCGCGGCAATCGGTGGCGCCACGACTGGCTGGTTTTTGTCATCCTTCGCGGTGGCCGGCGTCGGGGTCTCGACGGGCGCCGGCGTAGCGGGGACGGGGACAGGGACTACCGCGGCTATCAGCGCCGGGTCTACGGCGGGGTCGACCGGAGGTTGCTGGGCCAGGGACGGATCGTCTGCCGGGGCATCGTCGTCTGACTTGGCGGTGGTGTCCGGGGTGTCCGCCTTGGCCGGCGGGTTGGCAGGCAAAGTCTTGCCGTTATCGGCAACCGATGGGGTACCGGCGGCAGGCTTGTCGTTGTTGGCGGCGGGCTTGGGGCTGTTGTCCGCAGGCTTGTCGCGGGTGGATTTGATGGGGGTGTCGACAGGTTTTGCCGCAGGCGCAGGGGCCTGGTTGGCGAACACCTGAGCGAAGCCCGGGGCCTTGTCCCGCGGGTTCGCAGCCACTGCCGGTGGATTGGCAGCGGGCGCTTGAGGCTTGGCCGCAGGGGCTGCCTGAAGGAGCGAATTCGGGGTGATTGCCATAGTCAAGAGTCTCCGCCGCACAGGGGTCGAGGGTGCGGTAACAGGAGGTAGAGCAAGAGTTGGGCCAGGTTTTGGTTTAAGGGTGTATATCCGTTATTTGGGTGAGGGCTTGTATGGGGTCTTGAGTGTTGAAGAGCAAAAGCAACAGCCAAATCAAAAGCGGGCACGGTCCAAATGT
>NZ_JACAQC010000010.1:103135-198866 GCF_013385345.1 Pseudomonas sp. I8001 | reverse complement strand
CTCCCACAGAAAAGCAGCTCTGCTTTCGCTCTGGTTTTTGATGGGGCAGAGCGCTTTGGTTACTGTGCCGCTTTTGCAAAGTGACTCGCTGCAAGAGCGAAACCATAAGCCGCCGTTACCGAAGAAACCGATATACACACCAAAAGCGTCAGAGCTGAAACCGCCCCCGCTCATGCTCATACAGCGGCCGCACCAGCGCGAATTCATGGTCAATCTCATCCACCAACTGCGCCAAATCCGCAACCACAGGCTTGGCGGACTTATCCTCGAGCAACTGACAAAGCTCAGCCAACCGCACCGCCCCAAGATTACCGCTACTCCCCTTGAAGCTATGCGCAATCCGCCCAAGCGCCTTGGCATCATCCCGAGCCCGGCGCAACGCCTCTACCCGCTTTTGCGAGTCATCGAGAAAAGTGTCGAGCAGCTTCGGATACTCGCCCTCCATGACCTCCTGCAAGCCAGTCAGCACATCGGGGTCCAGATGAATCTCTGCCACTTGTTCGCTCCTTGATCAAGAATCGGCGGATTATGCCAGAGCCTTCCATGAAAACTCCACGCACACACACCGCCCGCCGTCAGACCAGCCTACATCGCTGCTCAACTGGCGCACCAGGCTCAATCCCCTACCAGACAGACGGTCAACATCCAGCGGCCTGGCCAGCACCTTATCCACATCAAACCCAGCCCCACTGTCCTCGATCCGCAGCGTCAGACACCCCCCCTCCCCGGTCGGCACCACATCCAGGCGCACCCGCACATACCCGCTATCCAACCGCGCCAGCCGCTCATTACGCTCGCGGTAATACGCAGCAAACCCCTGTGCATCCCGCTTGAGCCGCGAATCCAGCCCCAGCACACCATGTTCAAGCGCATTGGAATACAACTCCGCCATCACGCTGTACAACGCCCCGCTCTGCTCCCGCAGCCCATGAATCTCCAACAGCAACTGCAACAAATACGGCAAAGGGTTGTAGGACTTGAGCGTCTCGGCACGAAACTCAAAACTTACCGACCAATCCAGCGGCGACGACTGCCCACTGTCGGAATACACCACCGACGACGAACGCAACGGCTCATCCGCCTGCAGGCTGATCTCCACCATGCTGATGTCATCGCGCACCTCACCGCGAAAACCCGCCAAGGCCTGTTCGATCTCCTCGAACAACCGGTCCGGCTCGCGATTGGCCGCAAACACCTGCTGCAACCGCTCGGCGCCAAACAACTGTTCATGGGCATCGGCGGTATCCAGCACACCATCCGACAGCAAAAACACTCGGTCACCCAGCGCCATCGGCCAGACTTCAGTGCGGTCATCAAACGCATCGGCCGCCAGCACGCCCAATGGCAAATGCCGCGACACCAGCGGCGTACGCTTGCCGGTGGTGACGTCATGCACGTAGCCGTCGGGCATGCCGCCATTCCACACTTCCACCACCCGTCGCTGGGCGCTGAGGCACAGCAAGGTGGCACAACAGAACATGTCCACCGGCAGGATGCGCTTGAGCTTGGCGTTCATCTCCCGCAGGGTTTGCGCCAATCCGTAGCCCTTGGCAGTCATGCCGTAGAACACTTCCGCCAGGGGCATGGCGCCGACCGCCGCCGGCAAACCGTGGCCGGTAAAGTCCCCCAGCAGCACATGCATATCGCCCGACGGCGTGTAGGCGGCCAACAGCAAATCGCCGTTGAACAGCGCGTAGGGCGACTGCACATAACGAATATTCGGCGCGGCGTTGATGCAGCCCGAGTGGGCCACCTTGTCGAACACCGCCTTGGCCACTCGCTGCTCCTGCAGCAGGTAGTCGTGGTGCCGGGCGATCAGGTCGCGTTGCTGCAACACCGTGGCCTGCAAGCGACGCAGGCGATCCATGGCATTGATCTTTGCCGCCAGGATCACCTGGTTATAGGGTTTGGCCAGGAAGTCGTCACCCCCGGCATCCAGGCACTGGGCCAGGGCTTCGCTCTCGCGCAGGGAGGTGAGGAAGATGATCGGCACCAGCGCCTCCCCCGCCCGCTGCTTGATCTGGCGGGCCGCCTCGAAGCCGTCCATCACCGGCATCAGGGCGTCCATCAACACCAACTGCGGCCGTTCACGGGTAAACACATCGACCGCTTCCTGGCCGTTGCTGGCGGTCAGCACCTGGTGGCCCTGGCGGCGCACGATGGTTGACAGCAACAACAGGTCGGCGGCGCTGTCTTCGGCGATCAACACCGTCAGCGCCTCGAGGACCGGGGCCAGGACGCTCAAGTGAGGTCGAACAGTTTGTCGAAGTTGGAAATGGCCAGGATCTTGCGCACATCGGAGTTGGCGTTGACCACCTGCACTTCGGCATTGTCGCCTCCGGCATGGTCACGCAACAGCAGGAGCATGCCCAGGGCCGAGCTGTCCATGTAGGTGGTTTCCTTCAAGTCCACCACGTAGATCTCGGGCACCTTGTAGAACCGCTCGTAGGCATCACGAAAGGCCTGGTGGCTACCGAAATCGAATCGCCCCCTGACGGTGATCGTCAACTTCGTCCCGTCCAGGGACACTTCTGATTCGACTGACATACGACTGCTTCCTTGTCATTGGCAATGTGCAACAAGGTGTAGCAGGTGATAGGGAAGTGGGCAAATCCATGTAGGAGCGAGGGCGTGGTTAATAGGGGTTTTGGCGGGGAAGACGCTGGGACAATTCATCCAGCAATTTCTGCTCGCGCTTGTCTTCCAGTGCACGGGCTTCGTCGATGTAGCGCTGCACCAGTTTGCGCAGGCCTTCGACCCGGGCATAGGCCTGTTGCCAGCTGTCGCGGGCCTTGTCGACGTTGGCCTGGTGCCAGGCCAGGCTCTGGCGCTGCTGGCCGACGGCGGTTTCCAACTGGTTGAGAAAGCCCTGGTAGCCCATCAGCCACTGCCCGGAGACGCCCTTGCTGCCACGCTCGATCCACTGCTGCTGATACTCGCCGCGAAAGCGCTCCAGGTCCCCCAGCTTGCTTTCCGCCAG
Source organism: Pseudomonas sp. I8001 (assembly GCF_013385345.1). Classification (NCBI taxonomy): domain Bacteria; kingdom Pseudomonadati; phylum Pseudomonadota; class Gammaproteobacteria; order Pseudomonadales; family Pseudomonadaceae; genus Pseudomonas; species Pseudomonas sp. I8001. The sequence continues at coordinate 195,886 of NZ_JACAQC010000010.1, read as the reverse complement.
GCGAACCTGGCCCTGGAAGTACCCCAGGCGCTGGACGGCGGTCTTTTCAGCTTTTTCGGCCATGTCCACTACCGGGGCAAGGCGCGCGGCGCGAGTGTTGGCCATGGTTTATCCGCCTGGCGCCGGCGCGAAGATGGTGCCCAGGTGTGCTTCGCTTTCACCCATGCTGATCTTGTCGTTGAGGCCCTGGCGCAGGTACGTCACCAGTTGCGGTTGCAGGGCAATCGCCAGGTCGGTCTCGCGATCGCCGCCGGCCACATAGGCGCCGACGCTGATCAGGTCGCGGCTCTGTTGATAACGCGACCACAGTTGCTTGAACTGCTGCGCGCGCATCATGTGCTCCGGGGTGACCACCGACGGCATCACCCGGCTGATGGAGGCTTCGATGTCGATGGCCGGGTAGTGCCCTTCTTCGGCTAGGCGCCGGGACAGCACGATGTGCCCGTCGAGCACGCCCCGCGCCGAGTCGGCAATCGGGTCCTGCTGGTCATCGCCCTCGGAGAGTACGGTGTAGAACGCAGTGATCGAACCACCACCGGCTTCGGCGTTACCGGCACGCTCCACCAGCTTGGGCAGCTTGGCGAACACTGACGGCGGATAGCCCTTGGTGGCCGGCGGCTCGCCGATGGCCAGGGCGATTTCCCGCTGGGCCTGGGCGAAACGGGTCAGGGAGTCCATCAGCAGCAGGACGTTCTTGCCCTTGTCGCGAAAATATTCGGCGATGCGTGTGCAGTACATCGCGGCGCGCAGGCGCATCAGCGGCGCGTCATCCGCCGGTGAGGCCACCACGACCGAACGCTTGAGGCCTTCTTCGCCGAGGCTGTGCTCGATGAATTCCTTCACCTCCCGGCCCCGCTCGCCGATCAGCCCGACCACGATGATGTCGGCCTCGGTAAAGCGCGTCATCATCCCCAGCAACACCGACTTACCGACGCCGGTACCGGCAAACAGGCCCAGGCGCTGGCCGCGGCCCACCGTCAATAAACCGTTGATGCTGCGAATGCCCACGTCCAGCGGCACGCTGATGGGGTTGCGTTTGAGCGGGTTGATGGTCGGGCCGTCCATCGGCACCCAGTCTTCGGCCTTCATCCCACCCTTGCCGTCGAGGGCGCGCCCGGCGCCATCCAGCACGCGGCCGAGCATGCTCATGCCCATCGGCAGGCGGCCGGTGTCGGCCAGCGGCACCACGCGAGCGCCGGGGGCAATGCCGGCAACGCTGCCGACGGGCATCAGGAATACTTTGCTGCCGGAGAACCCCATCACTTCGGCTTCGACCTGCACCGGGTGGTAGCTGTCGTCGTTGATCACCATGCAGCGGCTGCCCATGGCGGCGCGCAGGCCTTCGGCTTCCAGGGTCAGGCCGACCATGCGCAGCAGCCGGCCCTCCAGGATCGGCTGGCCGGGCAACTCGGTGACTTCGGCATAGCCACCCAGGCGCTTGGCGAAGCTGGTGCGATCAAGGCGCATCGGGGGTGTCCAGCTCGACGCTCAAGTCCGGCTCTGCCGGGTGCAGCGCCTGCTCGTGCAACTGATCGAACAGCTTGGCCATGATCTGCGTGATGCGCGTCTCCACCGTGGCATCGATGCGGCTGTGCTCGGTCTCGACCCGGCAACCACCGGGCAGCAGCGCGGCGTCTTCGACGATGCGCCAGGTTTCTTCATGGCGCTCGCGCAGGGCTTTGACCTGTTCGAAATCCTGCGGGTTGATGTACAGCCGCACGTTGCCGACGCCCAGGGGCAGCAGCTTGAGGGCTTCGCGCATCACGCTTTCGATTTGCGTGGAGTCCAGGGCCAATTCGCGCTGAATCACCTGGCGGGTGATGTGCTCCACCAGCCCGACCATGGCTTTTTCAATCTGCGAGTCCTGCTCGGCGATGGGCTCGAACAGGCTGCCCATCAGGGTTTCCAGGCTGGCCAGCTTGACGCTCAGCGCGGCCTCGGCTTCCTGGCGGACCTTGAGGGTGGTGCTGCGAAAACCGTCCTTCTCGCCGGTGGAGAAACCTTCGTTGTAGGCTTCCTGGCGAATGCTTTCGAGCTCTTCCAGGGTCAGTGGCTGGACTTCCTCCAGCGGCACTTCTTCCATCTCGGCCGGGGGTTCTTCTACCGGCTCCGGCTCAGGCTCCGGGCGATGCGGGTCGAAACTGGGCAGCGACCAGACGTCGAACCCTCCGACGTCCCGTGCGCGAATCAGATCGCTGGGCGTCTCATCTTTGTTAGACATGCGCGGCGCCTTAAATCATTTCTTCGCCGCCCTTCCCACCGAGAACGATTTCTCCGGCTTCGGCCATACGGCGGGCAATGGTGAGGATTTCCTTCTGTGCAGTTTCCACGTCGCTGACGCGCACCGGGCCCTTGGCCTCGAGGTCGTCGCGCAACAGTTCGGAAGCCCGCTTGGACATGTTCTTGAAGATCTTTTCCTTGACGCCTTCGTCCGAGCCCTTGAGGGCCAGCACCAGCACGTCGGAGGAGACTTCCCGCAGCAACGCCTGGATGCCACGGTCGTCGACGTCGGAGAGGTTGTTGAACACGAACATGAGGTCTTCGATCTGCACCGACAGGCTGTCGTCGATCTCGCGGATCGAGTCCATCAACTGGCCTTCCACCGAGCTGTCGAGGAAGTTCATGATGTCGGCCGCACGCTTGATGCCGCCCAGGGTGGTGCGCGAAGCGTTGGAATTACCCGAGAACTGCTTCTCGAGAATCGTGTTCAGTTCTTTCAGCGCCGCTGGCTGCACGGTGTTCAACGACGAGACACGCAGGATGATATCCAGGCGCACCTTGTGGTCGAAGTGGCCGAGCACTTCACCGGCCTGGTCGGGGTCGAGATACGCCACCACGATCGCCTGGATTTGCGGGTGTTCGTAGCGGATCACATCGGCCACGGCCCGCGGTTCCATCCACTTCAGGCTGTCGAGGCCGCTGGTGTTGCCACCCAGCAGGATGCGGTCGATCAGGCCGTTGGCCTTGTCTTCGCCCAGGGCCGAGGTGAGCATCTTGCGAATGTAGCTGTCGGAGCCGACGCCCAGGCTGGTCTGGTCGCCGACGATCTCGACGAACTCGCTCATCACCTGCTCGACTTGCTCGCGGTGCACATTGCGCATTTGCGCCATGGCCACGCCGACACGCTGAACCTCTTTGGGCCCCATGTGGCGCAGCACTTGGGCGGCGTCGGTTTCTCCGAGGGACAGCAACAGCACGGCGGCTTTGTCGACCCGGGAGAGTTTGGCTACTGCAGCTCGGCTATCACTCATCTGCGTTAATCCACTCTTTCACGACCTGGGCCACACGACCCGGGTCTTCGGCCACCAGGCTCTTGATTGCGTTCAACTGAGCGTCATACCCCTCGCTCGGGCTCGGCAACAGAATGCTTTGCGGGCCACCGAGGCTCACGCGGTCGTTGGCCAGTTCGCCATCGAGGCCGCCCATGCCACCCAGCTCGACGTCGCCGCCGGCCAGGGCCAGTTGCTTCTTGCCGTGGCCGGTGATGTTGTTGAGCACCGGGCGTAGCACGCCGAACACCAGCAACAGGATGAACAACACCCCCAGCACTTGCTTGACGATGTCCCAGAACCACGGCTGAGTATAGAACGCTGCCTCGGCGATGACTTCGCCACGCTCGGCGGAGAACGGCATGTTGATCACGCTGACGCTATCGCCACGGCTGGCATCGAAGCCCACCGCGTCCTGCACCAGGCGAGTGAAGCGCGCCAATTCATCGGCGCTCCATGGGGCGCGGGTGATGGCGCCGTCTGCGGCATTGACCTTGACCTGGTCATCCACCACCACCGACACCGACAGGCGATTGATCCGACCCTGTTGCTGCTTGGTGTGGCTGATCGAACGATCAAGCTCGAAGTTCTTGGTGGACTGGTTGCGCTTGTCGGCCGGGTACGGCGCGAGCATGGGCTGGCCAGTGGCCGGGTCCATGATCTGCTGGCCGTTGGCGTCCAGCAGCGGCTGGCCAGGCTGCACCGCGCCTGCGGTAGCGGCAGCGCCACCAGTGGTTTGCGGGGCAGTGGCCGGGGTGGGCGGCTGGTTGCTCAGGGCACCCGGCACGCCTTGCGGGCCATTGCTGGCGGTACGTTGCTCGGTGGTCGATTGCTCGCTACGCAGGGCCGGCTGGTCCGGGTTGAACTGCTCGGAGGTCGATTCGACGGCGCTGAAGTCGACGTCGGCCGACACTTCAGCCTTGTAGCGATCATTGCCCAACACCGGTTGCAGGATGTTGTGCACCCGCTGGGTCAGCATGCTTTCCATACGGCGGCTGTAGTCGAACTGCTTGCCGGCCATGGTCAGCGAAGAGTTCTCCGCGAGGTCCGACAGCAGGTTGCCCTTCTGGTCGACTACGGTGATCTGCGACTTGCTCAATTCAGGAACGCTGGTGGCCACCAGGTTGATGATCGCCAATACCTGGCCAGGCTCGAGGGAGCGGCCGGCAAAGAGTTCGACCAGGACCGAGGCGCTGGGCTTGCGTTCATCGCGCACGAACACCGAGCTTTTCGGAATCGCCAGGTGCACGCGGGCGCCCTTGACGTTGTTCAGGGCGGAGATGGTGCGCGCCAGTTCGCCTTCCAGGCCGCGACGGTAGCGGGTGGCTTCCATGAACTGGCTGGTCCCCAGGCCCTGGTCCTTGTCGAGGATTTCAAAGCCGATATTCGCGTCGGACGGGGTTACGCCGGCAGCCGCCAGTTTCATCCGCGCACGGGCCACATCGTCGGCCTTGACCAACAGGGCGCCGGAATTCGGTTCGACGGTGTAGCTGATGTCTGCCGCCGCCAGGGTTTCCATGATCTGCTTGGAATCCATGCCGGCCAGGCTGCCGTACAACGGACGGTAATCCGGTTGCTGGGACCACAGCACCACGGCAAAACCAATCGCCACGCTGGCAGCCAGGCCGACCATCAGGCCTACCTGACGCAACATGGTCATCTCGGAGAGGTTTTCCAGGAACGACAGGCCAAACAGCGGCGGCTTGCCGTCTGCCTTGGCGGGTGCGTTATCCACGAGTGCTTCTGCCATGACTCAAATCGTCCTTAAACCGGCATCTGCATGATGTCTTGATAGGCTTGAACCAGTTTGTTGCGCACCTGGGTCAAGGCCTGGAATGAAACGCTGGCTTTTTGCGAGGCGACCATCACGTCGGTGAGGTCCACGCCGCTCTTGCCGATCTCGAAGGCGGTCGCCAACTGATTGGATGCCTGCTGGGTGTCGCTGACTTTGTTGATGGCCTGGCCGAGCATGTCGGCAAAGCTGCTCTGGCCCAATTCCGGTACGGCTTGCGCGGCGGATTTCGGTTGAGCCATGGCATCCATTTGCATGGACCGCATATCCAACATCAACCGATTGAACTCAACACCTTGGCTCATGAACTTTCTCTCCGACGACCCGCAATTTTTTGACACTACACAGCGATTACAGGGGTGGTAGCAACAAGGGTGCCAGCTCCGTGGCATTCTGTAAGAAAAGGCGACTGGCCCTGTCGGCTTTGAGAATTTTCAGGTGGCGTAGAGGTAGGCTTCCACGTCCATCCCGGCGTCACGCATCTGCGCTAGCTTGTAGCGCAGGGTGCGCGGGCTGATGCCCAGGCGCTCGGCGGCTTCTTTGCGGCGCCCGCGCTCGGAGCGCAGGGTGTCGATGATCATCTGGAATTCCCGGCGACGCAGGTCGTCGCCCAGGGCGCCGGCGGATTCGGCAGGCACGGCTTCGACCTGTGGCGCGGCAGCCAGGCTCGGCTGCGGGGCTGCGCCCGCGCCCATGGCCAGGCAGAAATCCTGGGGCTGGATCAGGCCGCCCTGCTGCAAAATCAACGCACGCTGGATCGCATTGTCCAGTTCCCGCACGTTGCCGGGCCACGGGTAACTGATCAGACAGGCCTGGGCCTCGGCCGACAGGCGCGCCTGGGCATGCTTCATTTTATTGACGTGCTTGCCCAGCAGGCGCTCGGCCAGCGGGATGATGTCGGCCGGGCGCTCGCGCAACGGGCGCCAGGCCAACGGGAACACCGAGAGCCGGTAGAACAGGTCCTCACGGAAGCGCCCCGCCGCCACTTCGCCCGCCAGGTCGCGGTTGGTGGTGGCGACCACACGGATGTCCAGCTGGATCGGCTTGCGTGCGCCCACCCGCTCCACTTCGCGCTCCTGCAATACCCGCAGCAACTTGGCTTGCAGGCCCAGGGGCATTTCGGAGATTTCGTCGAGCAGGATGGTGCCGCCGTCAGCCTGCTCGAACTTGCCGGCCTGCGCCGCGATGGCGCCGGTGAACGAGCCCTTCTCATGGCCGAACAAGGTGGCTTCGAGCATGTTGTCGGGAATGGCCGCGCAGTTGATCGCAATGAACGGCTGGCTGGCACGATGGGATTGCTGGTGGATGTAGCGCGCCAGTACTTCCTTGCCGGTACCGGACTCGCCGGAGATCAGCACGGTGGAATCGCTGCGGGCAACACGGGCCGCCAGTTCCAGCAATTGCGCGCTGGCCGGTTCGAAGGCAATCGGACCTTCACCCTCGGCAGCGCCCAGGGTGCCAAGGGCATGCCGGGCGACCAGTTCGATCAAGGCTTTGGGTTCGAAGGGCTTGACCAGGTAATCCGCAGCGCCCTGACGCATGGCGTCGACGGCACGCTCCACGGCGCCGTGGGCGGTCATCAGCAGCACCGGCAGTTGCGGCTGGCGCGCACGCAACAGGCCGAGCAACTGGTGTCCGTCCATGCCCGGCATGTTGACGTCGCTGACTACCAGGCTGAAGGACTCCTGCTCCACCGCGTCCAGGGCTTCTTCGGCAGAACCGACCGCCCGATAGTCATGGCCCGCCAGCAACAGCGTGTCAGCCAATGCTTCACGCAGGGCGCGATCGTCTTCAACCAATAAAACCTTGATAGCCATGACCTTTTACTCCGCGCTGACGGCGCATGAAAACAGCGGCAGCGTGATCAACGCGCACGTGCCACGACCCAACCGGGAATGCAGCTGCAATTCTCCCTGATGTGCACGGGCGACTGCCTTGACCACGGTCAGGCCCAGGCCGGTCCCGTTGGTCTTGGTGGTAAAAAAAGGCTCGCCGAGGCGCTGCAGCACCACCGGGTCAATCCCGCTGCCGCTGTCGCTGATGCTCAGGCGCAGGGTCTCGCCACGGTTGTACAGGTGCACCTTGAGCCGCGCCCCGGGGCCGCTGGCCTGGGTCGCGTTTTCGATCAGGTTGAGCAGCGCGCCCACCAGGGTGTCGCGGTTGCACAGCAACTCGCCGTAATGGCTGTCGCACTGCCAACGGACTGACGCTTCCTGGATATGAGTGGCGGCCGCCGCTTGCAGGGACTGCATCAAGGCGGCCGGGGTGACGCGGTCGGTCAGCGGCAATTCGCCGCGGGCAAACACCAGCATGTCGCGCACCTGATGCTCCAGTTCATGCAGGCGCTCCTTGAGGCGGCCGGCAAAACGCTGGTGGGTGGCGGCGGGCAATTGCTCATCAGTCAAATGACTGGCGTAAATCAGCGCGGCCGACAATGGCGTACGAATCTGGTGGGCCAGGGAAGCGACCATTCGCCCCAAAGACGACAGGCGCTCATGGCGGGCCAACTGGTCTTGCAGGTGCCGGGTTTCAGTCAGGTCGTTGAGCAACACCAACTGGCCGGGCTCGGCATCCAGGGAACGCGTGGCGATGGACAGGCGGCGCCCATCCTTGAGGGAAATTTCGTGGCCGTCGTCTTCCCGCGGGGCAAAGCAGCGGGTGATGACCTCGCGCCACAGCTCGCCTTCCAGCGGCAGGCCAAGCATGTTGCAGGCCGCCGGGTTGGCTTCGCGCACACGGCCCTGCTCGTCGATGACGATCACGCCACCGGGCAACAGGTCGAGGAGGTTTTGCAGACGGTTGGCCAGTCGCTCTTTCTCGGCCAGCTCTTCCATGCGCTGGGCACTGACCACGGCCAACTCGCCTTTAAGCTCGGAAACCCGGGCTTCCAGCAGGCTGTAGGAGTCAGTCAACTGGCTCGACATCTGGTTGAACAGGGAAAAAGCCTGTTCAAGCCCGAGGCGGCTGATCTGCTCTACGGAGGGGGCCGGCCCCTGAGTGTCAGGGACCGAAGATAGTTGGGCGGCGTGGGGCATCATGCTCTCTCGCTTGGCTGACCGTCAGTTAAACGGAACGTTGCGAGTGCTGTAGCAATACCCGTGCCTAAAAAAATAGGCTTAGTTTTCAGTCAGTTGAAAAACAGGCGTCAATCATCCGCCTGTTCATCACCTTCCTTGCGACTCATGCCGTACTTGCGCATCTTCTCCACCAGGGTGGTACGTCGGATGCGCAGGCGCTCGGCGGCACGGGCGACGATACCGTTGGCGTCGTCGAGTGCCTGCTGGATCAGGCCTTGTTCGAGGCTGCCGAGGTAGTCCTTCAAGTCCAGGCCTTCCGGCGGCAGCATGGCGGTGGAGCCGAAGTCCGGCGTGTGGCCGTTGATGGCCACGCGCTCTTCCAGGTCGCTGCGCAGGCTGTCCACCAATTGCTCGTCTTCGTCGTCGACGTAGCGGAATTTCTTCGGCAGCTCGACCACGCCGATCACCCCGTACGGATGCATGATCGCCATGCGCTCCACCAGGTTGGCCAACTCGCGGACGTTGCCCGGCCAGCCGTGGCGACACAGTGACATTATCGCCGCCGAGTTGAAGCGAATCGAACCACGCTTTTCGTGTTCCATGCGCGAGATCAGCTCGTTCATCAGCAACGGGATGTCTTCGACGCGCTCGCGCAGGGGCGCCATTTCGATCGGGAATACGTTGAGGCGGTAGTACAGGTCTTCGCGGAAGCTGCCGACCTCGATCATGCTTTCGAGGTTCTTGTGGGTGGCCGCGATGATGCGTACGTCGACGCTCTGGGTCTTGTTGCTGCCCACGCGCTCGAAGGTGCGCTCCTGCAATACCCGCAGCAGCTTGACCTGCATCGGCAGCGGCATGTCGCCGATTTCGTCGAGGAACAGGGTGCCGCCGTTGGCCAGTTCAAAACGCCCGGCACGGCTGGTGATCGCCCCGGTAAAGGCGCCCTTCTCGTGGCCGAACAGTTCGCTTTCCAGCAGTTCTGCCGGGATCGCCCCGCAGTTGACCGGCACGAACGGCCCGTCACGACGCTTGGAATGGTAGTGCAGGTTGCGTGCGACCACTTCCTTGCCGGTGCCCGACTCGCCAAGGATCAGCACACTGGCGTCGGTGTCGGCTACTTGCTGCATCATCTGGCGCACGTGCTGGATCGCACGACTGGTGCCGACGAGGCTGCGGAACAGGTTGGGTTCGCGGTGACGGCCGCGCTCGCGGGCCTGGTCGTACATCTCGCGGTAGACCTGGGCACGGTGCAGGGAGTCGAGCAATTTGCTGTAGCTGGGGGGCATTTCAAGGGTGGAAAGCACGCGGCGGCGCTGGTCTTCCGGAAGGTCCACGGAAGAAATATCGCCCATCAGCAACACCGGAAGGAACTCATCCCAGGTCGACAGTGTCTTTAACAAGCCCAGCACTGCACCAGGAGCGTTTACCGTCCCGATCAGCACACAAATGACTTCGCGGCTCGACGACAAAGAGCTGACCGCTTGCTGCCAGTCGTGGCTGCCGCAGGGTAGATTTTCTTCGCCAAGAAAATTCAGGATCACCGCCAGATCGCGGCGCCGAACGCTATCGTCATCGATCAGCAGAATTTTGGTTTCACGCCACATGCAATAGCAACTTCCCTAGTAAAACTCTAATGCCCTCGAGTTGGGGCAATCTAGATTGCTGTAGGCATTTTCTGCGCTACGGCTTTCTGACGTCTGAAAATAGCACTAGTTAAGTCAAAAAATCGTGCACAGTCAAATTTATGACGCGCGGTGTTCGGATTAACTGAGCCTTCAGCCGAACATATGGTAAACCTTTGACGCATGTTTAGCTCGGTTGAACTGCGACATCTCTTCGAAAATAGCCTGTCGCTCCCCTGTCGTCGCCTCAAGCAACTGCTGGTAGACCGAAAGCAAGTCTTCCAGTTTTGCCCGAATGGCTGCCTCATCCGCCGATTCCTCGTTGAGCGCAGCATCGATCAACGCGCGGCAGCCCAAATCCAGTTCGCCGATCGCACCCCAGTTGCGTTCAGCCAACGCCTCGGACAGCGCCTCACGGGTCTCGTCGATTTTTTGCAATGCTTGGCTCATGACATCGTCCTCAGGCCTTACGGCCTACTGTACCTCTGTGGCAATACCGTCCCAGCCTTCCTTGAGCGTAATCATCAGACCTGCGACCTCATCGATCATCGCAGCGTCATTCTGACGGTTGGCTTCCAGCAGGCGCATGGTCATGAAGGCATACAGGTTATCCAACTGCTGCAGTGCAATCGGGTCCGGGGTCTTCTCGGGGTTCAGGCCGTCACGCAACCCGACGAGGATGTCCACCGCCTTGCCCAGCATCAACCCCTTCTGCGCGATATCACCGCGAGCCATCGCACCCTTGGCCTGCGCCATACGATCCAGTGCGCCTTCCATCAGCAACTGCACCAGGCGGTGCGGGCTGGCTTCGGAGATCTGGGCGTGGGTGTTGACCTTCTGGTATTGGCGAAGGGCTCTCATGGGATTCATGTTTCTACCTCGTGACAGGCGACAGCTAAAAGGGTGGACGCTGATTATTATGTCGACGGTGTTACACAAAACTTTAGCCCGCCTGGCGCTTTGACTCAGCGCCTTCGGCGGGCTTTATCCATCCGCCAATCAGGTGGACTTCGGATTGTTCAGCGAGTTGAGCGTGGTCATGACGCTGTCGCCTTGGGCCTTGAGCTGCGCAACCAGGGAGTCCATGGCGTTGTATTTCAGGGTCAGGGAGGCCGTCAGGGCATCAGAACGCGTGTTCAGGGCGGTCTGCTGGTTGGTCAAATCCCTGAGGTTATCCTGCAGCGTCGAGGACTTTTCGGCGAACACCCCGGTCTTGCTCAGCGCAAAGTTGGCGGTGGCATTCGTCAGGCTTGCCAACAGTCCGCTGGGCCCGGTGAAGATGCTGTTGATGTCGGAGCCATTAGTGAGGACCGCCTTGTCAAACGCCACATCACTGACGCTCAGGGTGCCCGCTGTCTGGTCCGTGGTCACGCCAAACTGCGCCAGGGATGAAAACGAGCCGCTACCGGTCACCGAGTTCATCACGTTGCGGATCGACGCCATCATGCTGCGCACCGAACTGTCCCCGGTCAACGGGCCTGGCGTGACGGAACCGTCGGCATTGGTGGTGACCTGAGTCTCGGCATTCACAGCCTTGACCAACGCACTGTAGGTATCTGTGAAGCCCTTGACTGCCGACTTCAGGGTTGCGCTGTTCGCAGACACTTTGATCGTCGAAGGGGCATCGGTCCCCGAAACCCCCGTCAAGGTAATGCTCACACCACTGATTGCGTCGGGCAGGGTATTACTCTTGGACTCTTGAGGGCTGCCATCAAGGTTATATATGGCGTTCTGCGGCGCCGAGCCCACAACCGTCGCACCCGTATCCAGGCCCGAGGAACCCTTGAAGGTGATGTCGCTACCGACACCGGTCGTCGACGATGTGACCACCAACCGCGAACCGTTGGAGTCAGTCAGGATGTTGGCACTCAAGCCCGCGTTGCCGTACTGCGAGTTGAGCGAATCGCGCACCTGCTGCAGGGTTCCGCCCGGTGGCACACTGACGCTGTAATTCTTGCCGGACTGGGAGACCGTAAACACCGTCGCCGAGACCCCGGAATTGACAACGGCCGTCGGCCCGCCAGGAATTACTGCCGTGGAGACCTTTGACGCCGTGGCCAATTGGGTGACACCCAGCGTAAAGTTGCCGGCGGCGGCACCTGGGCCCAACGTGACCGTCGCGAGCTTGTCGTTCGACAGCGTCGAACTCAAGCCGCTGAAGTTAACAGTCTTGGTCATGGTGTCCAACGCGCCCCGGAACGCGTCCAGAGCCGCCTGGATCTTGCCGATCGAAGTCAGTTGCGCAGTGGATGTTTTGGTCTGGCTGTCGATCTGCGCTTGCTTGGGTGCGGTTTGCGACCCCACCAACGACTTAACAAGACCTTGAACGTCGATGCCCGTACCCGGGCCGTTGACCGTTAGACCTGCTACGACTGTCATCGTCTTTCTCCTAATCCGGGGCTGATGCTTTATTGACGAATCACGCTCTAGGCATTTTTCGCAACAAAGTTCATGCCAGTTTAGACCTTGGCGTCAAACAGCAAGCTGCTGGCGTCATGAAGGCTCTGGGCGAGTTTCAGGGCCAATTCCGAAGGAATCTGGCGAATGACCTCACCGCTTTCGGTCGCAATGACCTTGACCACAACCTGGTGGGTGGAGTCATCAATGGAAAAATCCAGTTTGCGCTGGGCAGCCTGGATGAATTCGTTTATGTCGTTGACCGCTTTTTTCAAGTCGGTGTGGCTCGATGGCTGCTGGGCATCTTTCGCGCCAGCAACGGCGTCCACCTTGGGCTTCTGCGGATCGGCACTGACAGGAGCAGGTGCATTCTGTGGCGCTGCCGCAGGGTAAGACAGGTTCAGTTTGACGCTCATGTCCATGACCAATCACCTCATTAGACAAAAGACAAAAGGGCACGTAAACGCGCCCTTCCGTCAGTTACCAAGCGCCGTTATTACTGAAGCAGCTTCAGTACAGCGGATGGCAGTTGGTTCGCCTGGGACAGGATCGCAGTCGAAGCCTGTTGCAGGGTTTGTTGCTTGGTCAGCTGAGCGGTTTCAGCAGCGAAGTCAACGTCCTGGATCACGCCACGGGCAGAAGTGGAGTTGTCCGAGATGCTCTGCAGGTTGGCGATGGTGTTGTCGAAACGGTTTTGTACAGCACCGAGGTCAGCACGCTGGGAGTCGATGGTGGACAGTGCCTGGGTCAGCACGTCAACAGCGCTCTGTGCGTTGGCAGCGGTGGTCACGTCGGTGTTGCTGACAACAACTTTCGCCGAGTTGACAGCGTTGACGCCAGTTGCACCGAACAAGCCAGCAACACCACCACCGGTACCAGTCAGCGAGTAGCTGGAGCTGGAGTTCAACGAGATAGCGCCGGTAGCAATCAGCGGACCTGCGACCAGAGGGGTTGCGGTGGCGTTAAACTTGCCGTCGCCGCCTTTGGTAGCGATGCTCATCAGCTGACCGCCGGCGTCAGCGTTATTAAAGGTGAAGTTCTCACCCGAGTCGGATTTGATCGACAGAGAGCCGGTCGACTGGTCGAAGTTAACGCTGATGCCCAGCTTGGCAGCGTTGGAGTTCAGTTGGTCGGCCAGGTCAGCAGCGCTGGTGATACCGGTGAACGAAACAGTAGTGGCGCTAGGACCGCTACCGACTGTCAGGTCGAACTTACCGTTTGGAGTAGCAGCCGGGAAGCTGGCAGGTACAGTGAACTTAAGTTCAGTGCTGGCGGAGGCCTGCAGGCCGCCGACTGCGCCGTTCAGTTGGGCAGCGATATCCTTGGCCGAAGCACCATCTGCGATGGCCAGCGAAGCAGAGGTCTGGCCGCCACCGGTCACACTGATGGTACCGGCTGCAATACCGGTAGCCGTAGGTGTTTGGGCAGAAGACAGCAGCTGCTGCGAACCAATGTTGTTAGCCGCTACGTTGCCCAGGCTCATGTTGATGGTCTGGTTGGCGTTGGCGCCCACTTGGAAAGCGGTAGTACCGAAAGAACCGTCCAGCAGGTTACGACCACCGAAAGTGGTGGTAGAAGCGATACGGGTCAATTCAGAAGTCAGAGCCGCGTACTGAGCCTGGTTCGACTTACGGTCGTCAGCGCTGAGGGAGCCGTTAGCGGACGACAGAGCCAGGGAACGCATGGTCTGCAGGATGTTGGTGGATTGCTGCATCGCGCCTTCAGCAGTTTGCGCGATGGAGTTACCGTCACCGGCGTTCTTGATGGCAACGCCCAGGCCGTTGATCTGGCTGGTCAGACGACCAGCGATTTGCAGGCCGGCCGCATCGTCTTTGGCGCTGTTGATACGCAGGCCGGAGGACAGGCGCTGCATGGAAGTTTGCAGGGCGCTGGAAGCCTTGTTCAGGTTGTTCTGAACGGTCAACGAAGCAAGGTTGGTGTTTACTGTTAATGCCATGACGAAATCCTCGTGGGTGGTGTACTGCGGCTTCCGGCCCTGGCAACCGCCGGGTGTGGCCTAGAGAACCTTCGTAATAGTTATCGTCGTGAAAGCAGGTTGCTTGAGGACTTTTTTGATTTTTTTTACTGGCGCCGTGCCACCCCTTTTAATTCAAGCATTTACGATAGCCCAAACCCCAGCAATTGTTGGCTTTCTGGCGCCAAATAAAAAACGCCCATGATCTTTCGATCATGGGCGTTTTTTTGTGCAGCGCCTTTAAGCCATCAAGGGCGGTGCAAAATCGCCGAACCCCAGGACAGCCCCACACCAAAACCACTGATGGCGACGCGCTTCCAGGTGGAGTCGAGCATGTGCTTTTCCAGCAGCAGCGGAATGCTCGAGGACACGGTGTTGCCGGTCTCGACCATGTCCTTGATGAACTTGTCCACCGGCGCGTCTTCGAAACGCCGGGCCACGGCGTCGACAATCGCCGCACTGCCCTGGTGGATGCAGAACGCATCGATCTCGTCAGCCTTGAGGTCCGATTCGGTGAGCAGCTCGTGCAAATGCGCCGGCACCTTGAGCAAGGCGAAGTTGAACACCTGGCGGCCGTTCATGAAGAACACGCCATCGCTGACCTTCAAGTGCGGCGCACCGGAGCCGTCAGTGCCGAACTTGGACTTGCCCAACTGCCACGGCGCATCTTCACCCATCCAGGTGGCGGTAGCGGCATCGCCGAACAGCATGGTGGTGTTGCGGTCTTCAGGGTCGACGATCTTCGAGTACGGATCGGCGGTCACCAGCAGGCCGTTCTTCAGGCCGGTAGCCTCCATGAAGCCCTTCATCGCATAGATGCCGTAGACGTAGCCCGAGCAGCCCAGGGAAATATCGAAGGCCGCCACGTGCGTCGGCAGGCCCAGCTTGTCCTGGACGATGGCGGCGGTGTGAGGCAAGCCCTCTTCGTCGCCATTCTGGGTAACGACGATCAGCGCATCGATGGACTCGCGCTTCAAATCGGGGTTGTTGGCAAACAAGGCGTTGACCGCCTCGACGCACAGATCGGAGGTTTCCTGCGCGGCATCCTTGCGCGGCAGGAACGCCGAACCGATCTTGCCAATGATGAATTCTTCATCCTTGGCGAATTTGGCACCCTGGGCGTAGTTATCAATCCCGTCTGCCGGCACGTAACTGGCGATGCTTTTTATGCCAATCATTGTGGCTTCCCAATACTAAATAGCTGGAGAACACCCCGCGAGACACGTCGCCGGGTGCTGACAATAATGGGGATGACCCCGCAAAAAACTCGCCGAAAACCGCCTTTTTACCCTGGCGGCAGGCCCTCGCAGAGACCTGGCGACGACCTATCCTTTTCACACGATACAGTGAAGATGCGCTTTATGACTCACAGGTCACTCAATTTTCTGCGCTTTGTGCGAAACACGGGGACATACAAACGCCAAAAACCACAACGGCCCACCCCGTTTCCAGGGTGAGCCGCCGGTTTGCAGCTGCGGACATCACATTTTGTTGAACAGGCTCAACTGAGAGATTTTCACAAAGGCCAACTGAGAGGCCTGCAGCATGGTTTGCTGAAGCTGCAGGTTGATCGCCGCCTGACCCATGTCAACGTTGCCCAGGGAACTCATGGTGTTGGTATTGGCAGTCCCCAGGCTGGTGTTTTCATCCGTTTGAAGATCCAGGGCATTCTGGCGAGCACCAATGGAGCCGCGCACCTGGTCAATCTGTGAACTGGCGTTGTTCAGGTTGCCGATGGTTTTGGCCACCACATCCTTGAGGTTGTTCTGCGCGACCAGGTTGCCGTCAGCCGGCGTTTCCAGGGCTTTGCGCAATTGGCTCAATGTGTCCAGGGCGTTTTCGTTCTTGTTGCTGACGGCGCTGACCGCAAACTGGTCGCCCGCCCCTGGCGCACCACTGATGTCGAACGTCACGCCGGCCGCGTTGATCGAGGTGGCACCGGCAGCCATGGTGCCGGTCGCGATGGTCTTGCTGTTCGGACTGTAGGGCTGCGCATACACCTCATACGTGGTGCCGCTGGTGAATTTGATCACCGCACCGGTATCAGGGAAGGTGCTGGCGTAGGCCGCCTGATCCGTCACCTGGCCACCGGTCACTTGTGCAGTCGACGCGTTGCCTGGCGAACGCGAAGCACTGAAGGTGTCCGGCTTGGATTGCAGGGTGAACGCCTTGCCCGCCACCAGTGCGTCGGAGTCAGCGCCGGGCGCAACGTCCGCGCCGAGCGTCAGGCTGATATCGAACTTGACGCCGCGCAGGTTGACGCTGGATGCGCCCTCTTTGGTCGCGTCGAAAGTGCCGTTGCCGGGAATCTCCGAGGTAACGTCGTTACCGTCCTTGTCGGTCACGGAATACTGCGTGCTGCTGCTGAAGGTCAGCTTGTAGGGCTGGCCGTCGGTAAAACTCTTGGTGTAGGTGACACCGGAGGTCACCGTGCCCGCCGATACCGCGACCTTGCCGTCATTGACCGCAGGCGGCAACAACGTAGCCTGGGTGCGACCGGTGTTGGTCGAACTTTCCATCATCGACTTACCGGTGTCGCCCCCCGCCATCGACAGATTGTCCGAGATCTGCAAGCTCAGCGGCGTCTCGTCACCCTGATACGTGTAGGTGCCGTCGTTATTGCGGATGTAAGGCGGCGTGTCGGTTTTCGACCCGGAAAACATGTAGTTGCCGTTGGCATCCTTGGAGTTGAGCAAGCCCAGCACCTGGTCCTCAAGCGCGCCCACTTCGCTGGCGATGGATTTACGATCGTCATCGCTCAGGGACTGGTTGGCCGCACGCAGCGCCAGTTCATTACCGCGCTGCAAGGCGGTGTTGATGCTCTTTAACACCGATTCTTCGTTGGTCAGCGAGTTCTGCAGGGTGTTGATGTTGCCGTTGAACTGGCCAAGCATGTCTTTCTGTTGCTGCAATTGCAGCAAGCGCGCGGCGGCGACCGGGTCATCGGAGGCGGTCTGCACCCGGATACCGCTGCTCGCCTGGTCCTGGGCTTTCACCACACCGGAATAGTTCGTCTGGTACTTGCTGGCGCTGGTGTCGAAATACTGCTGTGTAGAAATACGCATCGTCCCAGACTCCTTTAAAGGGCATTAATCAGTGTGCTGAAAGTTTCTTGCGCAGCCTTGATGATCTGCGACGACGCGGTGTAGTACTGCTGGAACTTGATCATGTCACCCGCCTCTTCATCCAGGTTGACCTGGGACACCGAGTTGCTGGCCGCCTTGTTCGCTGCCAACAGCGCACCCGTCGCGGTGGAATCGGTAGCGGCCTGGCTGGCTTTGGAGCCCACCTGCGACACGAGTCGGGCGTTGGCGCTGACCAGGCTCACACCCGGGCTGCCGTCGCTGGCGCCCACGGTGGCCTTGGTCTGCAAGTCCAGCAATTGCTGGGCGTTGCGGTTGTCGGAGGTGCCCGAAGCGTTGAACGAGAAAGTCGTGCTGTCACCATTGGCAGGCGAGCCGCCGACCGTGGTGTCGAAGTTGAAGCTTTTGCCCGGGATCAACGCACCCGAGGCATCGCGCATCGGTACGTTGATGCTGATCTTGTTGCCCTGGCCCGGGATGATGGTGCCACTGCCGATCGGATTGCCTTGCGCGTCGCTCACCGTATACGACTGGGTGCCGTCGGCGGCCGGCTTGCCAAAGAGCATTTTTACCGGCATGGAGTTTTCGATGCCGGCGCGCAACTGGGCGGTATCAGCGCCGCCATGAATATCCAGCGGCACAGTCAGCTGAGGCGGTGTGAACGTACCGGTGCCGGTGTTGGTCTTGCTCGCGTTCCCCGCCAAGGGGCCCGCGAAGGCGAGCTTGTTGACGTCCTTCAGGTCGACACCGATGCCCGTGGCCCCGTTGGCCGTGGGGCTGACCTTGAAGCTGTCACCGGCAGCCATGGGCCCTTTGCCGTCCAGTGCCAGGGTAAAGCCATCAATCACCGGCGGCGGCGTGGTGGTGGTGTCGAACGAACCCATGGCCTTGCCGTCGGAGCGGACGACGTTGTACTGGTTACCACTGGTAAACGTGACTTTGTAGTCGTAGGTCGTCAGCTGGCTGCTGTCCTTGATCGTGACATTCAGGTTGCCAGACCCCGCGCTGTTGCCGGCGGCCCCTTGGCTGCGCTGGGAAATCGCCGCCGCGCTGTTGATATCGGTGAACAGCGACGAACCGAATTCGCCGTTGAGGTCCAGGCCCTGGCCCAACTGATTGTTGATCGTGTCTGCCGTGGCAATCGCGATGCGCCCCAGATCATTGATGGCCGGCATCAGCACGTCACTGCGATAGCGCAGCAAGCCACCGATACTGCCGCCGGTGACCACATTGCCAAGGTCAATGGACGAGTCGCCCATCGAGAGCTGGATGGTGTACTGGCTATTGTCGGTGCTACTCGGTACCGCAGAGATATTATTGGATATCCCGCCTTCCACCAGCGACTGCCCCGTACCGGTCGTAATACTGAACTGTCCGTTTTTTTCCGTGGCCGTAACGCCGATCAGCTCGTTGAGCGAGCGCACCGCTTCGTCACGCGAGTCCAGCAGGTTGGCCGGCGCACTGCTGGAAGTCCCCTGGGCCTGGGCAATCTGCTTGTTGAGCGAGGCGATCGAGGACGTCAGCTTGTTGACCTGATCCGTCATGGTGCTCAACTGACTGTTGATCGTTTGTTTCTGCTGGTTCAACTGGCCGGAAATGGAGTTGAAGCGGTTGCTCAGGGTCTGGGCGCTGGTCAGCAGCAATTGGCGCGCGGACACGTCGCCCGGGGTGGCAGAAGCCGTCTGCGCCGCCGCGAAGAAGGCACTGAGCACCGAAGACATGCCGGTGTTGGAATCCGACAAGGTCTTGTCGATGGCACTGGCCTGGTCCAGGTAGGCGTTGGCATCGCTGTCGAGTGCCGTGCTGTTCTGGTAAGCCGTGGTGAGAAACTGGTTGTACACCCGACGCACGTCCGCCAGGGTCGTACCGGTGCCGATAAATACGCCGCCGTAGGCGTTCGACGCATTCGCGGTCTGAGCGCTCTGTTGACGCGAGTATCCCGGGGTGTTGACGTTGGCGATGTTGTTACTTAAGACCGACAACGATCCCTGGGCGGCATTGAGCCCCGACATCCCGATATTGAGCAAACTCATGATTCAGACCTTATAAATGAGTGGAAGCGCCCGCGGCAGCGTAGTTCTGGTAGCTGTTCATCGTTTTTGCGATCTGCGAAATCTTGCTGGCGTAATCCGGGTCGGTTGCATAACCGGCTTTTTGCAACTCGCGCACAAACTGTTCCGGGTTGTCGGCTGATTTCACAACTTCTTTATAGCGATCATTGCTTTGCAGCAACGTCACCAGGTCATGGAAGCTGTCCTGGTAGGAATTGTAGGAACGGAACTGCGCCGTCTCCTTGACCATCGCGCCATTGCGAAACTCGCTGGTGATCGCCCGGGCCTGTTCGCCCTGCCAACTCTGGCCGGCCTTGATGCCGAACAGGTTGTGGCTGCTGGTGCCATCCTCGGCACGCATCACCGATTTACCCCAACCGGTTTCCAGGGCGGCCTGGGCCACCAGGTAGCGTGGGTCGACGCCAATCCGCGCGGCGGCCTGCTTGGCCATCGGCAACATGGTGGCGACAAATTCATCCTGCGAGCTGAAGGCTTTCTTCGCCGGTGCCAGCGGTGGCTGGGCGACGGCGCGGCCGTAAACCTGCATCTGCCCGCGAGGCGGTATGGCGGCAAGGCTGCGGGCGGTGCTGTTGACCACGCCATCATCGGCAGCGCTGTTGCGCAGCGGCGCGGCCTTGGCGGCAGTGGTAGCCTCGGCACCCGGCACGATGCCGGCCAGCAGGCGATCCGTCAGCTTGCTGGGCAACGAGATGCGTCGCTGATTCATCAGCGCCATGTCGTTGGCGTGGGAGTTGGTGCCTTCAGGCACCGCCACGCGGTACGCCCACAATGGCCGCTGACCATTGCTGCGGCCCAGCGGGCCATCGGCCTTGGTACCGGCGGCAATTTCAGTCGGTACATCCACCTTCTTCGCGGGCGCAGCCGGGCCTTGCAGGGTGGCCGCCTGGGCGTCCACCGGCTTGTTCTTCTGCATCTGGCGCAGCAGCACGTCCGCCAGGCCGATACCACCGCCCTCGCGAGACAGGGAAACCGCCAACTGCTGGTCGTACATTTCCTGGTACTGCTTGGCCGCCGGGGTATTCAGCGGGTTGTCCTTGCCCAGGGCTTCGGTGGCCGAACGCATGGACTTGAGCATTTCGCCGAGAAACAGCGACTCGAATTCCTGCGCGACCTTGCGCATGTTGCCGTCGCTGTTCTTGTCGCCGACCTTCAACTGGTTAAGCCGGTTGAGGTCGGAATAGGAACCCGAATCCGCCGTACTGGTCAGGCCGCTCTTGCGCATGTCCATGGCCATGGCGTCAGATCACGATCAGGTCGGCTTGCAAGGCGCCGGCCTGTTTCAATGCTTCGAGGATCGCCATCAAGTCGCCGGGCGCTGCGCCCACCTGGTTCACCGCACGGACAATCTCGTCCAGGGTGGTGCCGGGGCCGAACTTGAACATCGGCTTGGCTTCTTGCTGGGCATTCACCCGCGAGCGGGGTACCACGGCAGTCTGGCCGTTGGACAACGGGCCAGGCTGGCTGACGATCGGGTCTTCGGTGATGGTCACGGTCAGGCTGCCGTGGGTCACGGCCGCTGGCGAAACCTTGACGTTCTGGCCGATCACGATGGTGCCGGTCCGCGAGTTGATGATGACTTTCGCCACCGCCTGGCCCGGGTCAACCTCAAGGTTTTCCAGCAGAGACAGGTAGTCCACACGCTGGCTTGGGTCCAGCGGTGCCGTCACACGAACCGAGCCGCCATCGATGGCCTGGGCCACGCCCGGGCCGAGCAGCTCATTGATCTTGTCGACCACGCGCTTGGCGGTGGTGAAGTCAGAGCGGTTGAGGTTCAGGGTCAGGCTGTTGCCCTGGTTGAAGCCGCTGGGCACGGTGCGCTCCACCGAGGCACCACCGGGAATCCGCCCGGCCGACGGCACGTTGACGGTGATCTTCGAACCGTCGCGACCTTCGGCATCAAAGCCACCCACCACCAGGTTGCCCTGGGCAATGGCGTAGACGTTGCCGTCGATACCTTTGAGCGGGGTCATCAGCAAGGTGCCGCCGCGCAGGCTTTTCGAGTTACCCATGGACGACACGGTGATATCGACCACCTGCCCCGGCTTGGCGAACGGCGGCAAGTCAGCGCTGATGGACACAGCCGCGACGTTCTTCAACTGCACGTTGCCCGAGCCCGGCGGTACCTTGATGCCGAACTGCGAGAGCATGTTGTTGAAGGTCTGCAGGGTGAACGGGGTCTGGGTGGTCTGGTCACCCGTGCCGTTAAGCCCCACCACCAGGCCGTAGCCGATCAGCTGGTTGGACCGCACGCCGGAAATGCTCGCGATGTCTTTCAAGCGCTCGGCCTGGGCGCCTGCGCTCAGGGCCAGCAGCAACATCGCAGCCATCAGCTGTTTGAAGTTCAAAGTGATCACCTAGAAAGGGAACAGCGGGCTAAGGAAGAAACGGTCAAACCAGCCCGGCTGACTGGCGTCAGCAAACGAACCCGTACCCGAGTAGGTGATGCGTGCATCGGCAATCCGTGTCGACGGCACGGTGTTGTCGGTGGAGATATCGTCGGCGCGAACCATGCCCGCAATGCGCACCAGTTCGTCACCGGTGTTGAGGGTCATCCACTTCTCGCCGCGTACGGCAATGATGCCGTTGGGCAGCACGTCGGCCACGGTCACGGTGATCGAGCCGGTCAGGCTGTTGCCCTGCCCTGCCGCACTCTTGCCGTTGGTGGCGCGGTCGCCGCTGTAGCCGGCGTCCAGGCTCAGGTCACCGCTGCCCAGCGGGTTGTTGGTGTTCGGTACACCGCCAAACAATGAAGTCAGGCCGATGCTGGTCTTGCTGGTCTTGCCGATCTGCGAGTTGGCGTTCTTGCTCGCCTGGGTCTTCTCGTTCAGCGTGATGGTGATGATGTCACCGACCCGGAAGGCCTTGCGGTCGCTGTACAGGTTCTGTTCGAACCCGGCCTGGTAGATCGAGCCATTGTTGGCGGCCGCCGGCAAAGGCGTGCGCGGCAACACCGGCGCATAGTACGGGTCATTGGGCTTAGGCGTCGGGGCGACACAGCCCGCGAGCACAGCAATCCCACTCAATGCCAGAACAGAAACATAGCGATTCATGACCCATACCTCACGGTGTTGCAGGCGCCTTCAAGGGCGCCCCATAGACTTGATTACAGATTCTGCGTTACGAACGAAAGCATCTGGTCGGCGGTGGAAATCACCTTGGAGTTCATCTCGTAGGCGCGCTGAGTGGTGATCATGTTGACCATCTCTTCAACGGTGCTGACGTTGGACGTTTCCAGGGTGCTTTGCAGGGTGGTACCAAAACCGTTGAGGCCCGGGGTGCCGATTTGCGGCGCGCCGCTGGACGCGGTTTCCAGGAACAGGTTGTTACCGATCGCCTGCAGGCCGGCCGGGTTGATGAAGTCAGCGGTTTGCAGGTTGCCGATCACCTGGGACGCCGGGTTGCCGGCCACGGTGATCGACACGGTGCCGTCGTTGCCGACGGTGAAAGTCTGGGCGTTGTTCGGCACGACAATCGCCGGCTCCAGCGCGAAGCCATTGGCGGTCACGACCTGGCCGTTGGAGTCCAGGTGGAACGTACCGTCACGGGTGTAGGTGGTGGTGCCGTCCGGCTGCAGGATCTGGAAGAAACCTTTGCCGTTGACTGCCAGGTCCAGCGGCTGGCCGGTCTGCTGCAGGTTACCGGCGCTGAAGTTCTTCTGGGTGCCAACGATTGCCACACCGGTACCCAGTTGCAGGCCCGACGGCAATTCGCTGTCCTGGGTCGACTGGGCGCCAGGCTGCTTCTTGATCTGATAGAGCAAGTCCTGGAACTCGGCGCGGTCACGTTTGAAACCCGTGGTCGACACGTTGGCCAGGTTGTTGGAAATGGTGGTCAGGTTGGTGTCCTGGGCGGACAGGCCTGTCTTGGCAACGTATAGAGCCGGAAGCATGTTCTTCTCCTTCGTGCGCCTGTTTTATGGCGCCGCGCTACAAAAATTAGTGTGTGGCTGCTATCAGCTCATCGCCAGGACGCGGGTCATGGCCTGGTCGTCTTCTTTGGCGCTGTTCATCATCTTGATGTGCAATTCGAACTGCTTGGACAGGGCCAGGACTGCCGTCATTTCTTCGACGGCGTTCACGTTGCTCGCCTGCAGGAAGCCCGACGTCAGCTTGACGTTGGCATCGGCCTGGGCCGGCTGGCCATCCTTGGTGTGGATGGTGCCGTCGAGGCCCTTGGTCATGTTCTTGAGGTCGGGCTGCACCAGCTTGATCCGGTCCACTTCAGCCATCACCCGCGGGCCTTCGCCCATGGCGCGGATGCTGATGGTGCCGTCCTGGCCGACTTCGATCTGCTGCTGGGGCGGCACGGCAATCGGGCCGCCGTTGCCCATGATCGGCATACCGTTGCCGGCCCGCAGCACGCCCAGCGCATCGACGTTCATGCTGGCGCTGCGCACGTAGGACTCGCCGCCATCCGGGTTTTGCACGGCCATCCAGCCGTCACCGCTGACGGCCACATCGAGGTCACGGCCGGTTTCAATCATCGCGCCAGGGGAAAAGTCCGTGCCTGGGCGCTCGGTCAAGGCAAAGGCCCGCGCCGGAAAGCTGTCACCGAACACCGGCATCGAGCGCGCCTGTTCCAGGTCACGCTGGAAACCATTGGTGGAAACGTTCGCCAAGTTGTTGGCGTGGGCCTTCTGCGCCAGTGCATTCTGGCTGGCGCCGGTCATTGCCACGTAAAGGTACTTATCCACGCTCTTTCCTCTTTCTGACGGACGCTTGCCGCCCACCGCTGTACTGATGAGGCTTAAGCAATTTGCGAACCAACTTTTTGAAATGAGGAAAAGTCCAGGCGGGGCGGGGGTTTGCCGGCAGGTGGCAGCTGAGGGCAGCAGGAAGAGAGTCGAAAAAACGGCGGACTTATGCCGCTAACGGCAAGTGCAGGTATCAAGACCGACAAAGATCAACTGTAGGAGCTGGCTTGCCTGCGATGGCGGTGTATCAGCTACCACTTGTTTTGCTGACCCGCCGCTATCGCAGGCAAGCCCGCTCCCACAGGTTTAACCGCGTTCGGCTTTGACGACTTCGTAGTCGCGCAACTTGTTGGCAATAGTGGTGTGGGACACGCCCAGCCGCTTGCCCAACAGCCGGCTGCTGGGATGTTCGGCATACAACTGCGCCAGCACGGCCTTTTCAAAGCGCCCGACGATCTCCTCCAACCCGCCTTCCAGGGAAAAATCCCCCAGCGGCTGGCGCACGCCATAGTCCGGCAGGCGAATGTGCTCGGCCTTGACGGTGCCGCCCTCACACAGCGAAACCGCCTGGAACAGCACGTTCTCCAACTGCCGCACATTCCCCGGCCAGTGGTAATGGCTGAGGCGTTCCATCGCCGCCGGTGCGAGCTTGGGCAGCGGGCAGCCGATCTGCCGACTGGCCTGATCCAGGAAGTGCTCCACCAGCGGCGGCAAACCGTCGAGGCACTCGCGTAGCGGCGGGATATGCAGCGAGAGCACATTGAGACGATGGTAAAGGTCCTGGCGGAATTCGCCCCGGGCGCACAGTTCGGAAAGGTCCACCTGGGTCGCGCAGATCACCCGCACATCCAGGTACACCTCTTCATCACTGCCTACACGGCGAAAGCAGCCGTCCTGCAGAAAGCGCAGCAACTTCACCTGCAACCGCGCGCTCATTTCGCCGACGCCGTCGAGAAACAACGTACCGCCCGCCGTCAGCTCCAGCAGTCCCAACTTGCCCTCCGCCCTCGCCCCTTCAAAGGCGCCGGGACCATAGCCGAACAACTCGGTCTCGGCCATGGACTCGGGCAAACCGGCGCAGTTGAGCGCCATCAACGGCGACTGGCCGCGTGGGCTGGCCAGGTGGCAGGCGCGGGCCAGCAACTCTTTGCCGGTGCCGGTTTCGCCTTCTATTAATAGAGGCGCATCCAACGGCGCCATGCGCCGAGCCTCACGCACCACGGCGGCCATGACCCTGGAGCTTTGGAAAATGCTGTCGAAGCCGCGCAGCTCCTGCTTGCGCACATTGTAGATACGCTCACCCACCCGGTCGGCGCGGTGCAGGGTCAGTACGGCGCCGGCCATGGCTTCGCTGTCGTCATGCTCGGAGGATTGCAGCGGCGCAATATCGGCCAGGAATACATCGCCCTTGACCTTGACCCGCAGGCCGTTGATTCGAGACTTGCTGGCCCGTACCAGTTCCGGCAAATCGAAATCTTCGGCGTAGCGCGACAACGGAATGCCCGGCACCTCATCCACCCGTACTCCGAGCAACTGCGCCGCCGCGCGGTTGGCCGCGACGATGGAGCCGCCCATGTCGATGGACAGCACCGGAAACTCCAGCGCCCCCAGCAGCGCGTTGAGCTCCATATGCCGACGCTCGCTGGGCATCAGCCCTACCCGCTTGACGCCAAATACCCCGGCAATCGCCTCGAACTGCGGGCGCAATGCCTGGAACTGCAGGTTCACCAGGTTCGGGCAATAGAGGTAGATGGCGTTGCCGTGCTCGCCACCGACCTCGCCCTTGGCAACGTTCACGCCGTACTCCACCAGCAGGTTGAGGATGTCCCGCAGGATGCCGATGCGGTTCTGGCAATGCACTTTGATACGCATGAGAAGGCCCGAAGAGGTGGAGTCGCTGCGTCTTTTTGCCGCTGGCCGCAGATAATCGTCAAGATTATGTGACAGCTGCGAGGCGATTCACACCCAAAATACGCCACAGGGAGAACGAATCGCTTCATCCGTAACGAAAACTTTACGAATCTCAGTAACTTTTCCTACAAAAGCGTGGCGCAGGAGGATGGCTTCCTGGCCCAGGCGGCGTATCAATAGGCTCATCCCAGGACATAACAAGAACGAATGCCTAGCAGGAGAGCAGTATGAAGCAGACGCAGTACGTGGCCCGCGAGCCCGACGCGAACGGTTTTATCGACTACCCGCCCGAAGAACACGCGGTGTGGAACACCTTGATCACGCGCCAACTGAAAGTGATCGAGGGCCGCGCCTGCCAGGAATACCTGGACGGCATCGACAAGCTCGGCCTGCCCCACGACCGCATTCCACAGCTGGCGGAAGTCAACAAAGTGCTGGCCGAGACCACGGGCTGGCAAGTCGCCCGGGTGCCGGCGCTGATCCCCTTCCAGACTTTTTTCGAATTGCTCGCCAACAAGCAGTTTCCGGTGGCGACGTTTATTCGTACCCGTGAAGAGCTGGATTACCTGCAGGAACCGGACATTTTTCACGAGATCTTCGGCCATTGCCCACTGCTGACCAACCCCTGGTTCGCGGAATTCACCCACACCTACGGCAAGCTCGGCCTGGCCGCCACCAAGGAACAGCGCGTGTACCTGGCGCGCCTGTACTGGATGACCATCGAGTTCGGCCTGGTGGACACGCCCGAAGGCCGGCGCATCTACGGTGGCGGCATCCTGTCTTCGCCCAAGGAGACCGTGTACTGCCTCTCGGACGTGCCCGAGCATCAAGCCTTCGACCCGCTCGAAGCGATGCGCACGCCGTATCGCATCGACATCCTGCAACCCGTGTACTTCGCCCTGCCCAACCTCAAGCGCCTGTTCGAAGTGGCGCAGGAAGACATCATGGGCATGGTCGAACGCGGGATGCAGCTGGGGCTGCACGCACCGAAGTTCCCGCCCAAGCCAAAAGCGGCTTGAACTGCGGCTTTTAGGGCCAGGTGAGTCTGTTCCCTGGCCCCGCGTTGCTTTAGGGTGACGCTACTGACGACCGTTTCCAAATACTCGATTTCAGGAATACCCACATGACCACGTTGAACCAAGCCCACTGCGAAGCCTGCCGCGCCGACGCCCCGCAAGTCAGCGACGAAGAGTTGCCGGTGCTGATCAAGCAGATCCCCGACTGGAACATCGAAGTACGCGATGGCGTGATGCAGCTGGAAAAGGTCTTCCTGTTCAAGAATTTCAAATTCGCCCTGGCCTTCACCAACGCCGTGGGCGCGATCTCCGAAGCTGAAGGCCATCACCCGGGCCTGCTCACCGAATGGGGCAAAGTCACCGTGACCTGGTGGAGCCACTCCATCAAGGGCCTGCACCGCAACGACTTCATCATGGCCGCGCGCACCGACGAAGTGGCCAAGGATGCCGAGGGCCGCAAGTAATGCATTTCGACGCAATTGGCCGGGTACCCGGGGACCCGATCCTCGGGCTGATGGAGTTGTACGCCCAGGATCCAAACCCGAACAAGTTCGACCTCGGCGTGGGCGTGTACAAGGACGACCAGGGCCTGACGCCGATCCCCCATTCGGTAAAACTGGCCGAGCAGCGCCTGGTGGAACAACAAACCACCAAGACCTACATCGGCGGCCATGGCAATGCCGCGTTCGGCACGCTGATCAGTGAGTTGGTGCTGGGCGCTGGTTCGCCGCTGCTGAGTGAACGCCGCGCCGGCGCCACCCAGACGCCTGGCGGCACCGGCGCGCTGCGCCTGAGCGCCGACTTTATCGCCCACAGCCTGCCCGGCCGTGGCGTATGGCTGAGCAACCCGACCTGGCCGATCCACGAAACCATCTTCGCCAAGGCCGGGCTCAAGGTCAGCCATTACCCGTACGTGGGCAGCGACAATCGTCTGGACGTAGCGGCAATGCTGGCCACCCTGTCGACGGTGCCTGAGGGCGATGTGGTGCTGCTGCACGCCTGCTGCCACAACCCGACCGGTTTCGACCTGTCCCAGGATGACTGGCGCCAGGTGCTGAAGATCGTCCAGGAACGTCAGTTGCTGCCGCTGATCGACTTTGCGTATCAGGGTTTTGGCGATGGCCTGGAACAGGATGCATGGGCGGTGCGGCTGTTCGCGGCTGAGCTGCCTGAAGTGCTGATCACCAGTTCCTGCTCGAAGAACTTCGGCTTGTACAGCGACCGTGTCGGCGCGTTGATTGTGTGCGCGGCGGACGCCGAGAAACTGACGGATGTGCGCAGCCAGCTGGCGTTCATTGCGCGTAACTTGTGGTCGACGCCGCCGGACCATGGTGCTGCTGTGGTGGCGACGATTCTCGGTGACGCCGGGCTGAAAAAGCAGTGGGCCGAGGAAGTGGAAGCGATGCGGGCGCGGATTGCGCAGCTGCGTTCCGGGCTGGTGGAGGCGTTGGCGCCCCATGGGTTGTCGGAGCGGTTTGCGCATATTGCGGCGCAACGCGGGATGTTTTCCTATACCGGGTTGAGTGCGGAACAGGTGAAGCAACTGCGGGACAAGCACAGCGTGTATATGGTCAATTCCGGGCGTGCGAACGTGGCGGGGATTGATGCGACGCGGTTGACACTGTTGGCCGAAGCCATCGCGGATGTTTCCCACACCTGACTGAAGAAACCGGCTCCAAATGTGGGAGCGGGCTTGCTCGCGAAGGCGGCGGGTCAGTCGAATTATCTGGTGACTGACACTCCGCATTCGCGAGCAAGCCCGCTCCCACATTTAGACTGAGTGAGTCTGTGAGTCTGTGGGTTTGAGGCTCAGCCCGCGACCATTTCGGCTTTGAGCTGTGCCTCTTTCGCCTGGGCATCCGCCAATCGATACAGCTCGATATGCCCGTCCCAGTGCTCGATCAGCGCTGTGCACGACTCCACCCAATCCCCGCAATTGAGGTAGTCCACCTCGCCCACCTTGCGAATCTCCGCATGGTGAATGTGCCCGCACACCACACCATGCAGCTCGCGCTTGGTCACTTCGTGGGCGATCGCTTCTTCAAAATCACTGATAAAGCTCACCGCCGTCTTGACCTTGTGCTTGAGGTACGCCGACAACGACCAATAGCCGTAGCCATAACGCGCCCGCCAGTGGTTCAACCAGCGGTTGAGCGTGAGGGTGAATTCGTAGGCCGAATCGCCGAGGAACGCCAGCCAGCGGTGGTACCGGGTGATCACGTCGAACTGGTCGCCATGGATCACCAGCAAATGCCGGCCATCGGCAGTCACGTGCACCGCTTCGTCCACCAACTGGATATTGCCAAGGATCAGCTTCGAATAACGCCGCAGGAATTCATCGTGGTTGCCGGTGACGTAGATCACCTCGGTGCCGCGCTTGCTCATGGTCAGCAGGCGGCGGATCACGTTGGTGTGGGCCTGGGGCCAATACATGCCGCTGCGCAGCTTCCAGCCGTCGATGATGTCGCCCACCAGGTAGACCTTGTCGGCGTGGTAGCCCTTGAGGAAATGCGAGAGGTGTTCGGCCTGGCAATCCCGGGTGCCCAAATGCACGTCGGAAATCCACAGGGTACGCACGCGTTGCTTGCGGCTGGGTTTGGCGAGTTCGGCGCTGGTCATGGGCATGCCTCACGGTGTTTTCGCGAGCTTGCGCCCACGGGATTAATAGCCCATGACAGTGTTGCGTCAGTCTGATGACAGCGCCCACAGGCGGCGAAGCGATGTAAACTGCGGGCCTGCCCAGGAGACTGCGATGAGACCCAACCTCACGCTACGCCACTACCCCGATGCGCCTATCGCCCATAGCCACGACCATGCACAGCTGGTGTTTGGCCTGTCCGGGCACCTGGACTTCGAGGTGGATGGCCGGGGCGGCCAGGTGCAGCACAGCAGTGTGATGGTGCTGCCCTACTCCGCCCATCACGCGTGCCGCAGTCGCGATGGCAGCCGCTGCCTGGTGCTGGACGTGCCCGATGAGCACTGGCTGGCGCAGTCCCTGGGAGAGCACGCCGACGCCAGCCGCCGCTTGCTCGACCGGTGCGCACACCTGACCCTCGACAATCGCCAAAGCCAACTGGTGCAATGGCTGGCGAGCAGCCCGGTGGACGACCCGCTGATCGCCCAGCAAGGCGCCGTATTGCTGCTGGCCAGCCTCAACCTTGCGCAGCCGCCGGTGGGCAAGCGCCTGCCCTATGCCGCGTTCGATGCGCATATCCAGCGGCACGCCGCGCACCCACTGCAAGTGGCGGACCTGGCGAAGCTCGCCGACCTATCCGTCGCCCGCCTGCATGCACGGTTTATCGCGGAAAGCGGGCAGACGCCGATGGACTACATCCGCACCCGGCGCTTGCAGATGGCCCGCGGCCTGTTGCGCGACAGCCAGCTGCCGATCGGCGAGATTGCCGCGCGGGTGGGCTATGGTTCGCAAAGTGCATTTGCTGCGGCGATGCTGCGCGAGTTTGGCCTCTCGCCCCGAGCCTTCAGACGAGCACCGCCCGGTGCAGGAGCTGGCTTGCCTGCGATAGCATCTCCGCGCGCTATCTGAACGACCGAGTTGTCTGCAACGCAGGCAAGCCAGCTCCCACAGGGATCTTCACCAAGCAAGAGTCCTGCGACAAAAGCCGCGAGCCCAACGACAGACGCGAATGCCTGCAACCCTCTAGACTGCGATCCTGTAAACCCGTCGTTTAAGGATCGCAATGACTCCCCGCACAGCCCTCGGCGCCCTGCATATCGGCGCATTGATGTTTGGCCTCACTGGTGTGTTCGGCAAACTGGCGGCCGCTTCGCCGGCGATTATCGTGTTCGGCCGCGCCGCGTTCGCGGTCATTGCCCTGGCAATCTTTGCGCGCTTTGCCAGCAACACGCCCTGGCAGAAGCTGCAAGCCCGCGACTGGCGCCGCCTGCTGGTCAGCGGCCTGCTGCTGGCCGGGCATTGGGTGAGTTTCTTTATTGCGGTAAAGGTCGCCGGTGTGGCCATCGCCACCCTGGGCTTCGCCACCTTCCCGGCGTTCACGGTGATTCTCGAAGGCTTGATTTTCCGCGAGCGGATTCGCGCCAACGAGATCCTGCTGGTGGTGCTGGTGAGCATCGGCCTGGTGCTGGTCACGCCGGATTTCAATCTCGCCAGCCAGGCCACCAGCGGCTTGTTGTGGGCGGTCGGCTCCGGGTTGTTGTTCTCGCTGCTGTCGCTGAACAACCGCGCCAGTGGGCGCATCCCGCCGGTGCAGGCCGCCTTGTGCCAGAACGTGGTGGTAGCGCTGTGCCTGTTGCCCGTCGCCGCGCCCGGGCTGGCCGAAGTGCGGCCACTGGACTGGCTGTGGATCGGCCTGCTCGGGGTGTTCTGCACCGGCCTGGCCCATAGCTTGTTTGTCGCCAGCCTCGCGGTGCTCAAGGCGCGCACGGCGGCGGTGGTGTTTGCCATGGAGCCGGTGTACGGCATCACCGCGGCCTGGCTGCTGTTTGCTGAAACGCCGACCCTGCGCATGCTGATGGGCGGCGCGCTGATCATCGTGGCCATCGTGGTGTCCGGGCTGATGGGCGGCGCCAAACCGGCAAAGCAGCCGGCCACCACGGCCGAGGTTCACTGAGTACGGTCGTTATGCCCCAGGTCCCGTTGCGGGTCGATCTGGTCGCGCACTCTTTGCTTGAGCACCTTGGCTTCCGGGAAGCCCCCGTCGGCCTTGCGTTCCCAGATCTGCACACCGTCGCAGGTAATCCGAAACGCACCGCCGGTGGCCGGCTCCAGGGCCACTTTGCCGAGGTCATCGGCGAACGTGCTCAGCAATTCCTGGGCCAGCCAGGCGGCGCGCAGCAGCCACTGACACTGGGTGCAATAGGTGATGACAATCTCGGGCTTGGCCGCTGACATGAATTGACTGGCTCCTGCTTGGCGGGTTGAAAGGATCGAGTGGCTATAATACCGGCCTTTATCGTCCTGCCTTGAGATTGATGATGCGCCGCCTGTTGTCCTGTCTGTTGCTGTGCCTGTTCCCTGTCCTCGTCCAAGCCGTCGAAAATCCGCGCCCGAAGATCGGCCTGGTGCTCTCCGGCGGTGCCGCCCGTGGCCTGGCGCACATTGGCGTGCTCAAGGCCCTGGAAGAACAGGGCATCCACATCGATGCGATTGCCGGCACCAGCATGGGTGCGGTGATCGGCGGGCTGTACGCCTCGGGCTACAAGATCGACGAGCTGGAAAAACTCGCGCTGAACATCGACTGGAAGCTCGCCCTGTCTGACGCGCCACCGCGGGAAGACGTGCCATTCCGGCGCAAGCAGGATGACCGGGATTTCCTGGTCAAACAGAAACTCAGCTTCCGCGACGACGGCAGCCTCGGCCTGCCACTGGGGGTGATCCAGGGTCAGAACCTGGCCTTGCTGCTGGAAAGCATGTTCGCCCACACCAGTAACGTGCGGGATTTCGACAAGCTGCCGATCCCCTTTCGCGCCGTGGCCACCGACATCACCAGTGGTGAAAAAGTGGTGTTCCGCAAAGGCCACCTGCCCCAGGTGATCCGCGCCAGCATGTCGATCCCGGCGGTATTTGCCCCGGTGGAACTGGATGGCCGGCTGCTGGTGGATGGCGGCATGACCGATAACATCCCGCTGGATGTGGCGCGGGAAATGGGGGTCGACATCGCCATCGTCGTCGACATCGGCACCCCGCTGCGCTCACGCAAGCAACTCAACACCGTGGTGGACGTGCTCAACCAGTCCATCACCCTGATGACCCGGCGCAATTCCGAAGAACAACTCAAGGCCCTGGCGCCCCGCGACGTGCTGATCCAGCCGCCCCTGGCCGCCTACGGGGTGACAGATTTCGGGCGCGCCAAGGACATGATCGACGCAGGCTACCGCGCCACCCGCGCACTCGACGTGCGCCTGGCGCACCTGCGCCCGGCCGAACCGGTGGACCCGTCGCTGGTGGCCGCGCGAACGCCCGGCGAGCGCAACCCGGTGATCACCGCAATCAAGGTAGAGAACGACTCCAAGGTGGGCGACGAGGTGATCCGCTACTACATCCGCCAGAACCTCGGCGAGCCCCTGGACCTGGCCCGCCTGCAAACCGACATGGGCACTCTGTACGGCCTGGATTACTTCGAACAGGTGCAATACCGCGTGGTGAAAAAGGGCAAGGACAACACCCTGGTCATCAGCGCCCGGGGCAAACGCAGCGGCACCGACTACCTGCGCCTGGGCCTGAACCTGTCGGATGACATGCGCGGCGACAGCGCCTTCAACCTCGGCGCCAGCTACCGCATGAACGGCATCAACCGCCTCGGCGCCGAATGGCTGACGCGGGTGCAGATCGGTGACAAGCAGGAGCTGTACAGCGAGTTCTATCAGCCGATGGACACCGGTTCACGCTACTTCGTCGCGCCCTATATCAGTGCCCAGGCGCAGAACGTCGAACTGATTGAAGACAATAACCCGATCTCCGAATACCGCCTGGAACGCTACGGTTTCGGCCTGAACGTGGGCCGGCAGATCGGCAACAGCGGCGAGATTCGTTTCGGCGTCGGCGAGGCCTGGGGCAAGGCGGATGTGCGCATTGGCGACCGGAATTCACCGAGCATCAACTTCAGCGAGGGTTTCTATGAACTGAAGTACTCCTTCGACTCGTTCGACAACGTGTACTTCCCCCATACCGGCGAAGACATTGGCCTGGCCTTCCGGGAGTTCGAACCGGGGCTGGGTTCGGACCAGCGCTATCGCCAGTGGGAGTTCAAGCTGGACAAAGCCATGAGCAGCGGGCCGGACACACTGATCCTCGGCGGGCGCTATGGGCGCACCCTGGATAAGTCGGACGTGGTGATTTCCAGCTTCCTGCTGGGGGGCGCGCGGCAGCTGTCGGGCTTTCGCGAGGATGCGATTGCCGGGCAAAACATCAGCCTGATGCGCGCGGTCTACTATCGCCGGCTGACGCCGCGGTCTTATCTGCCGCTGGATTTCCCGTTGTACCTGGGCGCATCACTGGAACGTGGGCGAGCGTGGAACAACGACAATGAATACGACAGCGGGTACATCAACGCCGCCAGTATTTTCCTGGGGTTTGATACGCCGCTGGGGCCGTTGAATTTCAGTTATGGGTTTAACGATGACAGTCAGCAGGCGGTGTACCTGAACCTGGGGCAAACCTTCTAACTACGCCGCAAAACCCATGTGGGAGCGGGCTTGCTCGCGAAGGCGGTGTGTCAGTCAGCACATGTATTCACTGACACTCCGCCTTCGCGAGCAAGCCCGCTCCCACATTTTTGATCTTCTGTGTACTTGGGGTCAGGACTTCTCGAGATTTCCGAGGATGTGTTCATGCACCCGCATGCACACCCGCAGATCCTCTTCATCAACACCCACAAACAGCTCATGGCGCAAGGCCGTGGCGATGGTCTCGATCTGCTCGATCAGCGGCTTCGCGGTGTCGCACAGCACGATGCGCTTGGCGCGGCGGTCTTCCACCACGGCCTGGCGTTGCACCAGGCCCTGGCTTTCCAGGCTGTCGAGCAAACGGGCCAAGGTGGGCCCCTCTACCCCGACACTCTGCGCCAGCTCACGCTGGGTAGGCGGTTCGGTAAAACGGGCCAGGTGCAGCAGCACCAGCCAGCGTGCCTGGGACAGTCCCAAACCTGCCAAGCGGCGATCCAGCTCGGCACGCCATCCTCGGGACATATGCGCCAACTGCATGCCAAAACGGTGTTGATCGGTTAACGGCATAAAAAACTCATGGATTAGACTGAAAATAAAGTGTGGCTAATTATTAGTCAGCTAAGCATGACCCATGCCAGTAGGCAAGACCCGGTATGTACTGATTCGTTACATTGTCGTAATTGGCACATCAAATCTCGAATTCCGACTGCAAAGCGGCCCTTACGCAGTACAAAACGCCCTCGGGAACGCGGCCGGTAAACAGCGGCGCAATCTCGGAAACGGGTGGCAATTCGCCTTCTCCGTCCAGAAATGCATCCTGGATTTCACCGAGCAAATCTTCCGGCAGATCAAGGGCCTGCTCCAACGACAACTGCTGCTTGCCAATGGACTCGGCGAGCAAGGTGTAGACGTTCTTTTCCGAGCACTGCAGCTGCCCGGCGATCTGGATCGGGGTCATGCCGGCACGGGCGAGGCTGATCAACTCGTGGCGGATGTCGGCGACCTCTTTCGGCGCCTCGACCTGGCCGCCGAGCACTTCGAGGAAGGCCTGGCCATAACGCTCCAGCTTGCGCGCACCGACGCCGCTGACCCTGGCCATCTCGCCCAGGGTAGTGGGATGGTCGCGAAGCATTTCCAGCAAGGTGGAGTCCGGGAAGATGACGTAAGGCGGCACGCTGTGTTCCTGCGCCAACTTCTTACGCAGCGCGCGCAGGGCTTCCCATTGTTCGCGCTCTTCGAAACGCACCAGTTGGCTGGCCTGGCTGGTGCTGCTCTTGGCGGTGGTTTGCGGCTTGAGGTCGCGGCGCAGCTCCAGGCTGACTTCGCCCTTGAGCAGCGGCCGGCAACTGTCGTTCAGGCGCAGGCCGCCGTAGCCTTCCAGGTCGATGTCCACCAGGCCACGGGCGACCATCTGCCGGAACAGCGAGCGCCACTCGCCTTCGGCGCGGGCCTTGCCCACACCGTAGACCGAGAGTTTTTCGTGGCCGAAGCTGCGAATCTTTTCATTGTCCTTGCCCAGCAACACGTCCACCAGGTGGCCGACGCCATAGCGCTGGCCGGTGCGGTAGATCGCCGACAACGCCTGGCGCGCCGGCTCGGTGGCGTCCCAGGTCTGCACGCCGTCCACGCAGTTGTCGCAGTGGCCGCAGGGCTTGGGCATGTCTTCGTCGAAGTAGGCGAGCAAGGTCTGGCGACGGCAGCGGGTTTCTTCACACAGCGACAGCATCGCGTCGAGCTTGTGCTGTTCCAGGCGCTTGTGGCGCTCGTCGCCTTCGGAGTTCTGCAGCATCTGCTTGAGCATCACCACGTCTTGCAGGCCGTAGACCATCCACGCATCCGCCGGCAGGCCGTCACGGCCGGCACGCCCGGTTTCCTGGTAGTACGCCTCGAGGGATTTGGGCAGATCCATATGGGCCACGAAGCGCACGTTGGATTTGTCGATGCCCATGCCGAACGCGATGGTGGCGACCATGATCAGGCCTTCCTCGTTGAGGAAGCGCTTCTGGTGGTAGGCCCGCAGTTCGTTGGGCAAGCCCGCGTGATACGGCAGTGCCGGGTAGCCTTGTTCACTGAGGAATGCGGCGACCTCATCAACCTTCTTGCGCGACAGGCAATAGACAATGCCGGCGTCGCTGCGCCGATCGGAGAGGAACGCCAGCAACTGCTTGCGCGGCTGTTCCTTGGGCACAATGCGGTAAAAGATATTCGGCCGGTCGAAGCTCGAGAGGAAGCGCTCGGCGTTCTGCAGGTGCAGGCGCTCGACGATTTCTTCGCGGGTCCGTTTGTCGGCGGTGGCGGTCAGGGCGATGCGCGGGACGTTGGGGAACAGTTCCGCCAGTTGGCCCAGTTGCAGGTATTCACGACGGAAATCGTGGCCCCATTGGGACACACAGTGGGCTTCGTCGATGGCGAACAGGGCGATTTCCAGGCTCTGCAGGAACGCCAGCATCCGTGGCTGCACCAGGCGCTCGGGGGCGAGGTAAAGCATCTTCACTTCGCCGCGCTTGATCCGGGCGGCGAGGTCACGCTGCTGTTCGGCGCTGAGGGTGGAGTTCAGCGAAGCAGCCGCCACGCCGAGCTCTTCAAGGGTGGCCACCTGATCGTCCATCAGGGCGATCAACGGCGACACCACCACCGCAAGCCCTTCCCGCAGGAGTGCCGGTACCTGGAAGCACAGCGACTTGCCGCCACCGGTAGGCATCAGCACCAGGGCGTCACCGCCGTTGGCCACGCGCTCAATGATCGCACCCTGGCGGCCACGAAAACTGTCGTAGCCGAAGATGTCCTTGAGGACGCGTTGAGCCTGCTCGAGCATGAAAAACTCCAAATATCGCCGAAATCCCTCTGTACAGGCTGGTCGAAAAAGCACGCTTGAGCGGGAAATAATCCGTAAGCGAACTTTTCCCGCGACTGGCGCTTGGCCTGCAGGGGCATCACAAAACGCGGCAGTATACCCGAGCGTTACCCGGCAAAGGGTGCCGTTGGTGAATTGCCGCCGGGCTCAAATACCTCTCAAATCTGTGCTGCGGCTGGCCTGGCAGCTCAAGAAAGCCTAGAATTGCCCATCGTTTATTCCCAAGGTAGTCCGTCAATGTCCTTCGCTGAGCAACTAACCCGCCTGCAAGCCTTCCTCGATGCCGATGAGCTGCACGACGAGGCGCTGGACTACGTGGCCGCCCACGGCTATCTGACCGCGTTGTCGATCTGCTCCGATGCCGTTCCCGACCGTGAATGGATCGACGCCCTGTTCTCCGAAGAGCCTCACTACAGTGATGCCGCCCAGCGCGAAGAAATCGAATCGACCCTGCTGGCCCTCAAGGCTCACATTGGCCGCCAACTGGCTTCCGATGAAGAGTTCGAACTGCCTTGCGACCTGGACCTGGGCGAAGACCCGGACGACTCCGAACTGCGCGGCTGGTGCATCGGTTTCATGGAAGGCGTGTTCCTGCGTGAAGAGGCCTGGTTCGAAACGGCTGAAGAAGAAGTCAGCGAAATGCTGCTGCCGATCATGGTCGGTTCCGGCCTGTTCGACGAACAGCCTGAATTCTCCGACATCGCCGCCGACGCCAACCTGATGGACGACATGATCGTTCAGATCCCGGAAGCGCTGACCGCCCTGTACCTGCTGTGCAACGCACCTGACGAAAAGCCGGCGATCCTCAAGCCTCGCCACCACTAAGACCGTTGCCCGTGGAGCCCATGGGCAACCGTTCCGCGATCCTGCGTTACGTTCTGCTAGCCATCGGCTGGTTGAGCGTGGCGCTCGGGGTAATCGGCATCTTCCTGCCGGTGCTGCCCACTACCCCCTTCCTTCTGCTGGCTGCCGCCTGCTTTGCCCGTAGCTCCCCGCGCTTCTACCACTGGCTGGTGGAACACCCGCGCCTGGGGCCGTGGATTCGTGACTATCTGGATGGCAACGGGATTCCGCTCAAGGGCAAGGTGTATGCCATTGGGTTGATGTGGGTGAGCATCGGATTTTCCTGCTACCTGGTGCCGCTGATCTGGGCGCGAGGGTTCATGCTGACCAGTGCGGTGTTGGTGACGGTTTATATTTTGCGGCAGAAGACCTTGCCCAAGGCACCGCAGGACTAAATGTGGGAGCGGGCTTGCTCGCGAATACGGTGGATCAGTCAGCACATGTATCGGCTGACACACCGTATTCGCGAGCAAGCCCGCTCCCACATTTTTAATCCAGTCGCTTCAGAGGGATCAACGCATCGGCGGCAAGCCATACGCCGCCAAATCAAAGTCAGCCAACTTGCGAATAATCTGGTCGGCATGGTGATACTTGCTGTCCGCCATCGCCTCATCCGGCACCGCAATCGCGGTCATGTGCGCAGCCTTCGCCGCTGTCACGCCAAACGGCGAATCCTCAAACACCAGGCAATCCTCTGGTGCCACACCCAAGCGGCGCGCCGCCGTCAGGAAGATATCCGGCGCCGGCTTGGCCGCCCCGACCTCCGGGTCATCCGCCGTGACGATAGTGTCGAACAGCCCAAACCACTCACGGTGCAACGTGGTCTTGTGGCCAAACGAGTTGCGCGACGAACTGGTGCCCACGGCAATCGGAATGTTATGCGCCTTCAAGTGCCGCACCAGCGCCTCAGCACCCGGCATGCCCAAGGCCTTGGGGAAACGCTCGCTCATCAGCGGCTCGCGGATCACCAGGAATTCTGCGGGGGTAATCGGCAGGTCCAGCGCCTTGACCACGTAATCCGCCAGGTCCTGGGCGCCGCGACCAATGATGTGCTGCTTGATCCCCCAGTCATAGGTACGGCCATAGCGTTCGGCGATGATCTGTGTGACTTCGGTGTAGATGCCTTCTGTGTCCAGCAACAACCCGTCCATATCGAAAATGACAGCCTTGATCGGGACAGCGGTACGCGGTGCATTCATCACTACAGATCCGTGGGCAAAAGGACTAAAAGGATTCAGCACAATAACGGCCAGCGTTACCTGCAAGCAACCGTTACGGCCTTGTGCCGAATCCAGTCAGTGCTTCACTCGGGAAAATCCGCCCCCTCAGTTACCTCAGCCCACGCATCAAAATCCGCACTCAGCGCCTTCACCTTGGTCCGCGCAAAGGTCAACGCAGCCTTGCCCAGCAACAGGCGCAATGGCGGTTGCTCAGCCTCCACCGCCTTGACGATGGCAATCGCCGCGCGCACCGGATCACCCGGCTGCTTGCCGCTGTAGTTGCGAACCATATTGGCCCGTGCCACCGCCGTTTCCTTGTAGTCGGCAATCCCGTGAGCCGCCTCGTTGGCCGAACGCCCGGCCCAGTCGGTGCGGAACGGGCCCGGCTCGACCAGCAACACCTTGATCCCCAACGGCGCGACTTCCTGGGACAGCGCCTCGGAAAGGCCCTCCACCGCAAACTTGGTCGCATTGTAGAAACTCAGCGACGGGAACGCCGCCACACCGCCCACCGAGGAAATGTTCACGATGCTGCCCGAGCGCCGGGCGCGCATGCCGGGCAAGGCCGCGCGGGTCATGGCGCTCAAGCCCCACACGTTGATTTCGAACATGTTGCGCACGTCATCCAGGTCGCTTTCTTCGAAGGAGCCGAAGTAGCCGACACCGGCGTTGTTGACCAGTACGTCGATATGGCCGAAACGTTCTTCAGCCGCTTTGACAGCCGCCTCGACCTGGGCCTGGTCGGTAACGTCCAGCGTCAGGACCAGGGCGTTTTCTTCGTGACCGGCAACGATGTCTTGCACCTGCTGCGGATTACGCGCGGTGACCACGGTCGGGTAGCCGAGGCTCAGGGTGTGCAACGCCAGCTGGCGGCCGAAACCGGTGGAGCAGCCAGTGATGAACCAGACGGGTTTTGCGGTGGAAGTCGTCATAAAGGGCCAATCCTCGTGTGTGTAGGAAAAGTATGCGCGCCGCTGTTCTTGCTAAAAAGATGCATAATCCACAAGGCCCTTTCGGAAATACCACACAATGGACACGCCCGATTTTCAGCAGTTGCGACTGTTCCTGCAGGTCGCCCGCTCGAAAAGCTTCACCCAGGCGGCCGACGCCAGCAGTCTGTCGGTGTCGACCGTCAGCCATCGCGTGCGCGCCCTCGAGAAACAGTTGGGTGTGCAACTGCTCAACCGCACCACCCGCAGCGTCAGCGTGACCGAGGCCGGCGAGCAGTTGATCCAGAAGATCACGCCGCTGCTGGAAGAACTGCAAACCAGCCTGCACAGCGTAGCAGCGGCGACGGTCGACGCCGCCGGCACCTTGCGCCTGAACATTCCCTCCACCGCCAGCCGAATGGTCCTGCAACCGTTGCTCCAGCGCTTCCTGCGCAAATACCCGGGCATCAACCTGGAAGTGGCGGTGGACAACAGCCTGGTGGACATCGTCGCCCAGGGTTTTGACGCGGGCATCCGCTACGACCATGTGCTGGCCGAAGACATGGTGGTGGTGCCGGTGGCGACGCAGTTGCGATTCGTCATCGTCGCCACGCCGCAGTATTTGCAGGGGCGCAAACTGCCCACTCATCCCCACGACTTGCTCGAGCATGAGTGCGTCAACTACCGCAGTGCGCAGACCGGCTCGCTGCACCGCTGGGACTTTGAAAAAGCCGGCAAGCAGATGCGGGTTACGGTAAAAGGCCGGCTGGCGACCAACGATGTTGAATTGATGGTGCGCGGTGCGCTGGACGGGTTTGGCTTTGCCTACGTGGCGCGCTCCAGCGTCGAGCAGTACCTGCAACGCGGTGAGTTGGTGGAGGTTTTGGACGACTGGATTGCCCACAGCGCGCTGTATTTGTATTACTTCAACCGTACGAACACGCCGAAGAAATTGCGGGTGTTTATCGAGTTCCTGAAGGAAGAATTCGGGACCTGATCTATTCAAAAAGCGAACCCCATCATGCTCTACCGCTTCGCCGCCGACGGCCTGGTGCTGTTTCATTTGTCGTTCATTCTGTTCGTGCTGTTTGGCGGTTTGCTCGCCCTGAGATGGCGGCCCGTGATGTGGCTGCACTTGCCCGCTGCTGCCTGGGGCGTTGCGGTGGAAGTGTTCCACCTGCCCTGCCCGCTGACCCGCTGGGAAAACCTGTTTCGCCACCTGGCCGGGCAGGACGGTTATGGCGGCGGGTTTATCGAGCATTACATCCTGGCCATGATCTACCCGGCCGGGCTGACGCCGCAGATTCAATTGGGGCTGGGCGCGCTGGTGCTGTTGATCAATATCGCGGTGTATGTGCGGCTGATCAGGCGCGCTTAGGCAAGCAGCCGATACCCACCAATGTCGCCTCAACCGCCTCGTCCAAAGGCGTGTGCGGTTCACTGCCCAATATCTGTACGAGGCGGCGGTTGTCCATCCGCACCTCGGTTTGCCACAGGTAACGCATTTCCTGCATCTCGCGGAAGGTGGTGACAAAGGGCGCGGCCAGTTTCAGCAGCCACCACGGGAAAGCACGTACAGAAGGCTGTTGGCCGGTCCTGCGTGACACCACCCGCTGAATCGCCTGGCTCATCTGCCGACCATCGGCATCTATGTGCCCCGCCATATGAAAACGGGCGAAGGCATCAAGGCTGTCGCGGCGGGCAATCAACTCGACCATGGTCCTCGCCACATCAGGCAGGTAAGCCCACTGATGCCCCACGCCCGGCGCCCCTGGATAGCTCACGTTGGCCACCGGTTTTGCGGGCTTGACCAGGCCTTGGGAAAACCAGCTGCTGCCGGCCTTGGCGCCGAAAAAATCGCCTGCCCGCACGATCAACACCCGGGCGCCCTGCTGGGTCGCCTCAAGCAAACGCTGCTCCATCTCCACCCGGATCGCGCCCTTGCGAGTAAGTGGATGCTGCGGCGAATCTTCCTCCAACCGCGCAAAGGCATCAGGCCCGAAGTTGTACACCGTGCCCGGCAAGACAATCGTCGCCCCTTCCGCGACTGCCGCCGCGATGCTGTTGTCGATCATCGGCAGCACCAGCTCCACCCAGCGCTGGTAACCGGGCGGATTCACCGCATGCACGATCACCGAACAACCCCGGGCCGCTGCGACGACTTCCCCACGGTTCAGCGCATCACCTTTTATCCAGGTGAAATCGGCATTCTGCTTGTGAGCCTTATCCACATCCCTCGTCAGGGCGCACACCTGCCAGCCCGCAGCGAACAACTGCCGTGCCACCTCACCACCAATCCCGCCTGTCGCGCCCATTACCAGAACCTTGTTCATGCTTTTTCCCCTGAGGGTTGTGTGATGGGGCGATTCTGTTTGCCGGCGAGCTATAGAGGAATTGCCGAAGATCATCCAGACGCTATACATTTATGCATGGCATCAAATATTGGTTGGGAGCTTTACCGGTCGTTCCTCGGGGTACTCAAGGAAGGATCGTTGTCGGGGGCCGCACGGCAGCTCGGCATCACGCAGCCCACGGTCGGGCGGCACATCGCTGCGCTGGAAAAATCCCTCAACGTGGTGCTGTTCACCCGCTCCGCCAGCGGCCTGTTGCCCACGGCGGTCGCCCTCACCCTGCGCACCCATGCCGAAACCATGGAAACCACCGCCGCCGCACTCGAGCGCGCCGCGTCGCCCCAAGGCCCCGAAGTGCGCGGCGTGGTACGAGTGTCTGCCAGCGAAGTGATCGGCGTGGAAGTCCTGCCGCCGATCATCACCCGCCTGCGCCAACAGCACCCGCACCTCAAGGTCGAACTGGTGCTGAGCAATCGCCTGCTGGACCTGCTGCAACTGGAGGCCGACATCGCGGTGCGAATGGTCCGACCCAGCCAGGAACAACTTCTGGCGAAAAGGATCGGCGTTATCGAAGTCGGCCTGCATGCGCGCAACGACTACCTGCAACAACATGGCATCCCCCAGGGCCTGAATGATCTCTCAGCTCATTCAGTCATCGGCTACGACCAGGAAAGCGCCTTCATCCGCAGCCTGGCCGTCAAAGGCTTCGACCGCAGCGCCTTTTCCCTCAGCAGCGACAGCGACCTCGCACAACTGGCCCTGATCCGCGCCGGCGCCGGCATCGGTGGCTGCCAGGTCAAACTGGCCCGGCAAGACGCCCGCCTGAGCCGAGTGCTGCCGGACGCATTTGCCCTGCAACTGGACACCTGGGTCACCATGCACGAAGACCTGCGCAACAGCCCGCGCTGCCGCGTCACCTTTGACGCCCTGGTGGCCGGTTTGCAGCATTACGTACAGGATTGAGACAGCTTCGCTGGTGAAGAATCAGAGTCCCTCAAACCCTTCATAGACGCCCCCATGTCCGAAGCCTTCGAAGTCCCCAGCCCCCACGAAAAACACGTCGAACACGCCACCGAACATGCCCACCGCAGCGGAGACAATTTCGCCAGCCGCATCGCCGTGATGACCGCCATCATGGCCACCGTCGGCGCCATGCTCAGCTACCAGGCCGGCTCCACCGAAAGCGAAGCGGCGATGGACAAAAACAACGCCGCCATCTTCAAGACCGAAGCCGCCAACCAGTGGAACTACTACCAGGCCAAATCCAGCCGGCAGAACCTTGCGGAGCTGGCGACGCATATTCCGGGGGTTGATGCCAAGCACTACACCGACGAGATCGAGCGTTATAAAACCCAGAAGGAAGACGTGCGCAAACAGGCCGAAAAGCTTGAGGCCACCTCGAAGGAATGGGATGAAAAGTCAGAACAGGCGCTGCATCAGCATCACCGCTGGGCGCAGGCGATGACCGCGATTCAGATCGCGATTTCGATGGCGGCGATTACCTTGCTGACAAGGAAGGAGTGGTTGAAACGCATGGCCTATACCGCCGGTGGCATGAGTGTGGTGTTGGGTGGGATGGCGTGGTTGCATATTTGAGAGCTGGATTTTCATCGCCCCTCGAAAGCAGAAATACGACGTCACGTATCGTCGTATTTCGCTGATAGCTATCACCAAACCAAACCGACTATAAAACTCGCCATCGCTCGCAACGTGCCGGAGGTACGAAATGCTTATTACGACTTCGCAAACAAAACCTTCCGAGACACTGCGGGCCGACAGCTTCTGGATGGAAATCTGGCAAAGTGGAGCTTTGAGCATCCAGGAAGCCGAAAGGCGGGCGCAGGGCTCGCGACGCTTAAAAGAGGCCTACTCGTCGGTACCCTTCTACGCGAAGAAGGCAGCTCGAGACTCTCAATTCTGGAGCAAATTTTACGCGAGCCGCGTGACTTCGTAGAAAAGGGCAATCTTGCGGGAATCTTCTACTGACCATCTGATACCCCCTCCTCC
The DNA here is from genome assembly GCF_013385345.1 of Pseudomonas sp. I8001. Lineage (NCBI taxonomy): Bacteria > Pseudomonadati > Pseudomonadota > Gammaproteobacteria > Pseudomonadales > Pseudomonadaceae > Pseudomonas > Pseudomonas sp. I8001. The sequence continues at coordinate 151,692 of NZ_JACAQC010000010.1, read as the reverse complement.
TAGACTCACTTATATTCACCAGCCCCTCGCGTCAGAAAACATCGGCATATTCCGGCATATCCGCTTGGGGTCCTACACCTACTCGCTATATAGTAAAACGCATAACGCCTGACACTATAAAGCCGAGGAAAAGCCGGTGACCGCACAATCATCCAAGGAAGCTGTGGGCGTCGCCTACAGCATCGAGTCAATGCGCTACGCACAGGCCATGACCTGGCGCGCCATCGAAGCGCTGTCCAAGCTCATCCGCCCCGGCATGCTCGAATCCGAAGCCCGCGAACTCGGCAAAAAAGTCCTCGCCGACCTCGACATGCAGCGCATCTGGCACCCCCTGCTGGTGCGCTTTGGCGCCAACACCCTCAAGACCTTCAAGGAACGCTCCGACGGCGACCCGGTGCTGGGGGAAAACGACATCTACTTCATCGACATGGGCGCCGTGTGGCAAGGCCATGAAGGTGATGCGGGGGCGACATTCAGCACCGGTAACGACCCCGAGATGAAGGCATGTGCGAGCGCGGCAAAAGAGCTGTTTGATCGGGTTGAGCGGCGCTGGAGGAACGACAAAGTCGTCGGCCTGGAGCTGTATCGTTTTGCCGAAGAGCAAGCGAAGGAAATGGGTTGGATGCTGAACCTGGACATCAAAGGGCACCGCGTCAGCGATTTCCCCCATGCGATTTATCGTGGCGGTGATCTTGGGGACTTTGACCAGTATCCCAATGAAGGGCTGTGGATTCTGGAGATACAGATCGCGCACCCGAGCGGGGCTTATGGTGCGTTTTACGAAGATTTGCTGGCTTAACTTTTTCAAGGAATAAAGATGGAACGCTCGACCGAATTTCCCGTGCTGTTGTTTTCCTACGGCACGTTGCAGGACAAGGCAGTGCAGCTGGCCAACTTTGGGCGGGAGTTGGTGGGTCAGCAGGATGCGATGCTGGGGTATTCGACAAGCTGGGTGGAGATTACCGATCCTGAGGTGTTGGCGGCCAGTGGCAAGACCCATCATCCGATTGTTTCGCCGAGCGGGCGGAATGAGGACAGTGTTGAAGGGATGGTGTTTCAGATTACCGAGCAGGAACTGGCGGCGGCGGATGCGTATGAAGTGTCGGACTATAAGCGGGTTTCGGTGGGGTTGGCTTCGGGGTTGACGGCTTGGGTGTATGTGCAGGCTTGAGGGCGTGCAGTTGGTCAGTCGGAGTGATTTCCTACAGATCAATCGGAAGGCATGCCCTGCCGGGTTTGTGAGGTGGGGCATATAGTTCGCCGGTCGCTCTCATAGCGACTCGGGTTTGGCGACTCGACTACAAATTGGCAGAGGCCTCCCGGCTAAGTTTGCGGGATGCCCCTACGCGCAATAAGCTGCTCGATGGTAGCTGTGCGTGGGAGACCTTCGGGTCTGCCGGTTTTCCAATTTGTCCGGTTCGCCAACCTGCGTACAGCTGCCACCCTTTTGTTTGGTAACGAATGTGTGGCAGCTCTCCTTAAGCAAGCGGAGATTCACGCATGAACCAATACATGGCCCTCACCAGTAACGATTGCGAGACACCTGCCCTTTTTGTAGATACCACTGCGCCGCTGGACGTTTTGCTGGACGCTGCTGGGTATCGAATTCGTGCTGTTACTCAAGTTCTTGAAAATCTGGCACTGCGTGCGGAAATCAGCAGCGATACGGTTGTACTTAGCGATTTTTCGCTGCTGTGTTCAATTCCATTGCGCGATGGTTGTGATTTGCTGGATGTTATTGGGCGACGTATGGCTACGCAGTGTTCCTAAACCCATTGGCTTAATTTTCCCTGGCACAACCACCTATTCAAACCCCAGAAACCACAAAACCCCTGGCTTCTCTCGAAACCAGGGGTTTTGTTTACATCGAATTTGGCGGTGAAGGAGAGATTCGAATTAACCGCACCTACAGGCCATTAAACCCCGCACTACGGGGCTTACAGCTTGGATAGTAGTACAATTGAGTAGTACAATTCGCTGTACCACTCTCCTCTCCAGCGTGACCCCATGGCCGACAACCTGATCCAGAAACGCGGCGAATCCACATGGTATTGCAGACTTGCTGTACCTGCTGATGTCCGGGCGGCGATGGGCGGCAAGACCGTTCTCATCCGGTCACTACAGACCGGCCTACGCTCCGAAGCCATGGAACGCCGCTTGGTGGTGCTAGCCGAATGGAAGGCGCAGATTGCACAGGCCAGAGGGGAACGAGCAGCGCGGGGTGAGGCTTGGAAAGAGCCGGTAGCAAACGTGGCTCATGGATTTGCACAGGCCACACGCAAGCTCAAAACAGACGTCGCCCTCGGGGAGGCTGACGAACCATTGGCGTTCGCCCCTGAGGATGTTGAAGCTCTTTACCGGGGGCTCTTTGACGACTCGCCAGAGGGCAAGCAACGCCGTGAGAAGGCAGACCGGGTTTACGCCATGACAGGCATGGATGGCGAAGTGGCTAACATCGACTTTGCTACAGAAATGGCGCAGCAGCTCATGGCGAAGGTGTTTGGTGCAAACCAAGGACTCTCCCCAATGGAAGAGACAGAGGCGCTACAGATACTAGCGGCGCCAGATGCCCATAAACCAAAGTCACCCATCACGCCCGCCAGACTCAAGGCATTTCGAGAATTCCGGGAGAGTCGTGGGGGCGCTCCGAAACACGTGGACCAGCAAGTTGGGAAGATGGAACGCCTGACAGACTTCCTGAAGAAAGACTCCCTGCCTTTGACCTTCGACACCGTAGACGTTTGGTTGAAATCCCTAGACCGGGCACCCGCGACACTGAGTCAGTATTTGATGGCTGGCACTGCGTTCTGGAAATGGGCGATGAAGTACGATTCGGGTTGGCGCGAGATGTATCAGGACAAGGTGAATCCTTTCGTTGGTCACGATCTGCCACAGGGTGGGGGCGCAGACACAGCCGGTAAGGACAGGGAAATCTACACTCGGGCGGATACTCTCAAGCTGCAACGTGCTGCGCTGGACAATGATGACCAACCGCTTGCAGACCTGATTGCGTTGGGCTGGTACACCGGGGCCAGGATTGAAGAGCTTTGCCGACTGACTAAAGACAGCGTGATTGCAGTTGATGGTGTTCAGTGTTTTGACTTTCCAAAGAGCAAAAGCAAGGCGAGTAAGCGTGTGGTACCGATTCATCCAAGCCTGTTGGCTGCTGTAGATCGACTTAGCAAGGACAGCACAGACACTTTCCTCATTCCTACAGAGTCGGCAGACAAGTATGGAAAAAGGTCACACGCGATATCCAAGGCGTTTGGCAGACTGCGCACGGCGGCAGGTTTCAGTAAGCTCCATGTCTTCCACAGCTTTCGTCACACGGTAGTAACTGAACTGATCAGGGCGGATGTGCCTGACGCACTCGCTAAAGAGTTGGTTGGGCATGAGACAGGTTCTGTGACGCACGATGTGTATTCCAAGGGTGCGAGCACCACACAGAAGCTTGCGGCAATCAAGAAGCTGCCCACCCTACCGACTGTTTAAAAGTCAGCTCCGCTGACAGGGGATCACCCTCGACCGTAGGTCACGAGTAACCCTCCAGCGGGAACACCTCAACGGTACGCTCACCTCGTTGCATCAGCATTGTTCAACCGTGGATTCGTAGCTGATAGCTACGTTCCATGCGATCATCGTTGGAAAACGGCTCCGGCTGATTCGTTAGCTACAAGGAAGACTAGTTGATGAGCTTACCCAATACAGAACCCAGTATTGAAAACACCTCAAACGAGGAGAACACATACTCCGGCACCGCAACTTTTTTATATTCATCCAAGATTACAGGGAACGTAAATCTTGAAGGGATGTGCGAAATACTTGCCGAATCCGATGCGTTTAGTTTTGCGCTTACCAGCAGCGGCAGAATGTTCTTTAAAGAAAATGGCCGATTACGATCCAAACAAATAGACATTGAGACCACCATAACTGAGCAAGCAATAACAGTAACTGGCCACAATGAGTTCCTAAACGCCAACCCCGGCGACTCTAATATTTTTGCACTGTCGACAGCTTTAAACCTAACTCTGTCTGACAAGCACTTGTTCAACGCGGCCTATGGATTCCCAACAGAAAGCGCAAGAATTTTCATGCGACCAATCGCAATACAATGTGAAGGCGATGATGGCCACGAATTTATCGTTCCGTACATCCGAGTATATGTAGGAGGGATACTAAGCATATCGTTACCGACCGTAATAGAATTCGAAGACTCGACTATCCCAGAAATAGTACACAACGAGGTTAACAAATCCCGACGAAATATAGTGTCTGTCCTCTGCGAAAAGGAACTTCACCTCGCCTGTACTGAGTCTCAGATTTCTCAAATGACGCGAAGAGATCGACTAGCACAGAGAAAATCTTTTGAAAGTATCATTGACCTGGCGCTTGGTACGCCCGAAAAAATTGAATTCGCAGATGAATGTCTAACTGTTTACGAACTAGTACATACAGACCAATTTACTCTAACTGACATTGCACGAAACCTCTTGTCAGTCGTTGCACGAACCATCGCGCTGGGAGCGGTTCAAACCCGTATTAACTGGTACAGCAGTCAATACAAAGACGACTCCGTAGGTCAGCACTGGCGGGGGAAACCAATTATCTACATCAGGTCGCACTCCCAACAAAAGTGCAGCTCATCAGACAATTGGGCAAAGCACAAGCAACTAGTTGATAGCGTGTTGGCGCGAAATTATCTCCCCGAAACGAGCTCCCATCCAGACTTAAACCCTAAAGATCTGAGGGGCCCGGACGATTACAATAATTTTTACACAGAGCCTGTGTCATTAATGCTCGCAGGAACACAGGTACAAGATCTCATAGAAAATCACTCTACTTACACGTTCAACAATTTGACTTCTGACATCCAGGTACTTAATGAAGCATCGCACTACATCCTAACCTATTACTCCTACTCGTCGTTAGGGTTAGACAATTGCACTACAGCGATGGATGTTGCCAAACTGGAGCTTAAAATTCTAGACTTTGAAGAAACTCTTCTATCTGCACACAAATATGGCGAAATTGCTAAATACATAGAAGAAATACAAAAAGGCGACCACCTGACAACGATCTATAAACTGCTGCACAAAAAGACTGAGACTGTCCGCAAAGCTCTAGAACTAGACGACAAAATAAAGTCAGAATCCTATACTCGCCGAATTACACTAATATTCGGAGTAATTGCATCTGCAACGCTTTCGCCTGAACTGATGCAGCCACTGGCAAAATACTTTGAAGTGGCGCCTGAAAATGACGATCTCGCAAAGGTATACGGGATAGGCAGTTCAGTGATCGTTGTGGCGGGTTTACTGACTCTCATCCACTACACATTCAAACTCAAAGATTGGATTGTCAAAACTCTATACCGACGCTAGTTCTACCAGACCTGGCCCGCTTCGTCGGACAAAGTGCAACTTTTACAGCGCTCTCGATTCTTGGCTAGGAAATAATACTGGCGAGATTTTGTCAGTTTTCTCCCAAGTATTGAACGGTCACCAATACGCCACATGCTAGAGTCGATCTTTATAGAAATAAGTCTATAGATCTAATACTTACCGTAAGACCCTGCGAGGCCATCTTACCTGCTTACAGCTACCCACGCAGAACCATTGCTTACATAGCACATCCAGCGGCACCACAGGAGCTTACGAGCGGCATTGCACCTGTCATCTGACGAAGTTTACTTATAAACGTCGTAAGAATGCCCGCATGAGGTACGAGCACTGCTACATTCAAGTTGTTAAAGAGCGTTGGTCTTGTTCCAGTGACGTTTCACAGTGGCAATACCGATTCCAAGATCAGCAGCTACTTGAGCCTGAGTCTTGTTATATGACTTCTGTATCTGCACGCTTGTAGTGGTAAATGTAGCCTCTGGCCGACCTAACCTTTTGCCCTCAGCCTTTGCACGCATCAAACCTTGCTGGGTCCGTTCGATCAGCAAGTCACGCTCAAACTCAGCTACAGCCCCTAACACCTGCATGGTCATCTTGCCCGCTGGTGATGTTAGGTCTACCCCGCCCAGGGCGAGGCAGTGAACGCGAATACCAGCAGTAGCTAGACTCTCAACGGTCTGACGCACATCCATTGCATTACGTCCAAGGCGGTCAAGCTTGGTCACGATCAGCACGTCTCCACCTTCCATGCGGTCCAGCAGCTTCTTGAACCCTGGACGCTCACTTGCGGCAATGCTGCCCGAGATAGTCTCCTCGACCACTCGACTAGCCTGCACATCGAAGCCTGCCGCTTTGACCTCTTGGGTCTGGTTCTCGGTGAACTGTCCCGAGGTCGAGACGCGGGCATAAAGGAACGTACGGGACATGGCGGCAACTCCGTGGTATCGCTAAACGTGGGATCACCATACAATAGGATCATCAAATCATGTTAGCTATTTTTTTGATACCAACAAAGCATCCGACAGACGGTATCGTTTAACGGTCGTTTGATGATACTATCCGCGCAATGCCGTGATTCCATCAGCAATGGCGCTGGCGTTTCTGTCAAGCGCTTCCAATGCCTCTACGGCCTTCAAATGAGCGTCATCCCCACCTTGGGATTTGACCCATACGCCCAGCTCTTCGATTGAAGCAGCGATGCCCAATTGATTTTCCCAGAACAACGTCAGGAGGTCGGCCACGAGGACAGCGGCTTCTGGTTTGGCGGGCATATCGGTGCATCCTTGGAGATGTGGTGATGAAACCCTAGACCATCCGACAACTAGCCGTGGCAGAGTGTCACAGATACTCAGAACTGGCATTCTGCTGCGAAAACCTCGATTCGAACGACATCACGGTGGAATGCTTAACCATCCTTCTCCACGAGCCACGAGAATACTGGCTTATAGACGTGCTACAAGCTTTCCACCTTGAGCGAAGAGCCAGTTGGCACGCAGGTATTGGATGGGTTTCCCCTAGGTTTTAGCAGTATTTGCCTGCCTACCCACAACACAGACGCTTCCAAATTGCTTACCAAGATTTGTGACCGCCAATCCTCCGCGCAACAAAGTGAATGTGTGGTCTATCGCGGCCACATGCTCTCGATACGATGCAATTTGGCTAGAGGTCTCTAGTTCCTCATACAGTGACTTATCCGTGTAGGTATATGCCTGCTGAATGTCAATTAGCCCCAGACGTCCAAGATTATCGAGGTATGCGGGAACAAGTTTAGGGAGGGTGACCCCCGCCTTCTCGCCAAAAAGCGACACGTTCACGGCGATGTCGAAACCTCCTTTCCCTGACTCCTTTTTGTCAGCCCTGACTGATACAACTGGAAAGGGTTGAGAGTCCATAAAATACGCGATCAACCTGGCTTCATCCGGAGTCAACTGCTTGATGATCTCAACGAATGCCGGGTGAGCCCCGTCAGCTGTATTCTTATCCATGGCAGACGCCAGAAGGTTGGCGTACATGTCGCTCAACGACTCCTCGTGCCCTGTATAGCGAAGGGCTTCGATTGCAGGGCCAGCTACATTTGGCTTGGGTGTGATGATGTCTTCAGGCGGGACATCCTTCAGGCGATCAGCAACTTTGGTCTGTATGAATTCTTGGCACTTGTCGTAACCCCAGACCAGTATGCCGACAGGAGCGAGCGCGACGTTGATCACCTTACCAACGGTTTCCAGCGACTTACCAAGCTGCTTGGCGACTGGCTGAACCATATCCTCGTAGATGGGCACAGCCTTGACCAATCCGGTCACAGCCTCGATTGTCCCTTTTACCTCTGTATCACCGCCAGATTCTTCGCCCATCGCCCTACCCCTGATCCTTATGATGGCTGTGGGAGGCAGAATGCCATGTGCAGTGGATTCCAGAAAGGGGCGCCGCCATTGAATCTATTGTGACTTCCAAACCGGTGGAGTAAATTGATGGCACATCAGCATCAATAACGTAGGGATTGCGTATGATTGCCATGAGACTAGTAGTGCTTAGCCTAGCGCTTGTCCTGTCTGCCAATGCTTTCGCGGCTCCCCGAACACTCAAGAAAGGCTCGCTCGTCTGCCCATCATCAGAAGCTTACGACAAGCAGATGAAGTACATCGCCCAAGGAGTAAACAAACTTGTCGACGATTGCGGATTAACCAAGAAGGCGTACCGGGTAATTGTCCTCGACTTGAACATCCTTAGCGCTTCCGAAGTCGAGGTGATCGACGAAGGCATCACGGTTTGGACTGCCCACGAATACTTATCGAACTAATCTCCCCCAGCAACGCTACCAACGGTTATGAACAAGCTTCATACGTTACCTTATGGGCCTGCATAACTGGTGCAGGGATAACAGCGCGAGCTGTGAAGTTGATTCGCCTCACATCTATTCCAACTTCCGGTGGACGTATCACCACAGGACTTCCAGTCCAACCGAAGCCATACATAAAGAAATCACTACAGAACCGCTTCGGCCCTTGATCTTGCTCTTAGATTTTTCGTGCATAGACGAATGCGAACGCATTCAGTAGTACTCCGTCAGCGCTCGCTGACAACTGCTGCCCATCACCTTCGGTGCAACAGATCAAGAGCAACAGCATTTTGGGTTGTGGTGATGCTGGATGTATTTACTGGTGGGCTGATCCGGAATCGGGACGATACGACTAACGGCAATCCACGTGTGAGTCCACCGTAGTGCTCCGCACTGGGCGACAGCACAGCAACGTAACAATCGATAACTCCGTTATCCCAGCAAAAACACCACAACACCCACCCCCTTAGTATTGTTCGCGCGGTTGGGGTGAGCTGGTCAGTAGCCCAGATTGGCGATGGATTCTTCCACCTCGGCGTAGTGCTCGGGCCTGAGCCATCCCTGATCCTCAACGTAGTCAAGGAACGGGTTGCTACCAGTCGGTTCCAGGGAATACCGATCGTAGGAATCGACTTTGCCCATCACTGCGTCTGGCATACGGCCAAGGTCGTTGGCCTGTTCCTCTGCACGCTCAACCAACACGGTGATGGGTTCCGACCCAACCTCAGGGATTGCCAGCTTCAGAATGTGCGAGCGTGCGGCCTTCCTTTGCTTTGCCAACTCAGTGAGGTGCCGGTCGCCCTCGAATTGGTTGGTCGAACCTTCATCGACAATCAGCTCAACCCCACAGGCAGCCATGTATTCGTCGACGACATCTTGCAATCGCTGGGCAAGGGTCACGGCGCATTCGCGAATTTTACGGTTGCATTCCACGGGGGCGCGGGCATCAAACCAATCCATTAGGAATACGGCAACCTCACCTCTTGAAGCTGCAATCTCCCGGATACGCATACGCACACGGCTCGCACAGTCTTTGTCGTAGCCACCTTCGCGCTTGCCCTCCTGGGAGTTCCAGGTGGATCCATAGCATTGAAACATGATGCTGTGAAACTGATAATCCTTGATGCCAAGTGGGCTGACAGCCAAGGGGTAGGCTTTCGCAACTGCACGACCGAAAGGGTCGTTAGATGACTTTTGCCCTTTTACTACACCAGAAGTGAGACGCCGGACGTGATGTTCCGTTACACCTAAGCGCTGCTCGATCTTCCGGCGTGAAATGCCCTGCCGATGCAGCTCAACAATCTGTTCATCAATGGTGGGGGCAATAGTGTCTTGGTTGGCAGCGATTGTGCCGGGGGTCAAACGAAGGGTAAACGTACGCATACTGTTCGGCTCCTGTGTGGTAGTTCAATTCATAGGCGAATGCCTCGGGTAAGTTGTTGGGTCATTTTCCAGACGGCAAGAAACCAACGCCTGACGTTGCACTGGGGCAAGTCGAGATCGTTCGGTTCTGGTTTTCTGGAAAGTGGCTAATATGCATTTTAAAACCATAGCTGTCAAGCAACTTTACACTTTCAAGCCCCTGTAGTGCGATATGAGAGCCTTACTCTTGGCAGGCAGCCCAAACTTCGCCTTACAGCATACGCGACGACTAAGAGGCCAGCAGAGGCTTACAAATGCAACTTCGCCCCCCCTTTCTTAGCCAACGCCACTCAGTGACGAGAGTTCAGATAGACAATGAAAACGATCACGATAATGATGATCAACAATACTTTGTTCTTGTATTGATCCTCGTTGCGAATAGCTTGGTACGCTTCCACGTCGGACTTCCCAGATTCTTTGTGCTCCAGTATTCGAGCGATCTTCTTATCAATTCTTTTGTTATGCCTACTATTCTGCATGGCGACAAGAAACCAAAACACTAGCCACAACCCGACTGTAGGTATGCAAAGGAGGAGATGCAGAATGTGATTGGTGGTCTTCTTCTGGCCGTTCAGCACGTAGATTCGTTCGTTCATGACTGTGCTCACCTAATAAACACTGGAGTGTCGAGCGGACAAAATATCTGAAATTCAGATATCTGAAAAGCAGATATAGGTTGAGCAGCTAATCTCCATAGCTGACGACCATGCCTAAAACGATCTACAGACATGAGCACGCTGTGCTCTTGTCACTGCTGAAGAAATACCGAGACGAGGCAGGTCTGACCCAGGTCCAGTGCTCAAAAGCGCTGGGGCGCCCGCAATCCTTCATGAGTGACGTTGAGAGTGGGACGCGCCGCCTGGATGTAGTACAGGTACGCGATCTGTGCAACGTCCTTGGAGTTAAGCTTACGAAACTGGCAATTGACCTTGAAGAACTACTAGCAGAGGAAGGATGAGGCTATACATACGACCAAACGTATCCTCGAAGTGTTAGCTATGAGCTTCATCACATTTTCGAGGGTGACTGGCATTAACGTCGGTCAAAACCAAGGGCGATGACTACCGAGAAGGCTGCTGACGCATGATTGACGAAATGATCGCTATCGAAGATCCAGTAGATTGGCTGCTGGGGACGGATGAATTCCATCACAGTCTCTATGCCGCAGCACTCCGAAACTTGGAAGACGTAGATAATAAGCTCCGCTTCAACAACTTCGCCTACGCACTGCGGGAGCTGACCAACTCTATTCTGATGAAACGGGCCCCCAAGGCAGAGGTCCTGAAGTGTCCTTGGTACAAGGACGAGATTCAGCTGCCTCACATTAGAGATGGGGTCACGAAGATCCAGCACGCTCGGTACGTGGTTCAGGGAGGACTTTCAGACGAATACGTTGCAAAGGAGCTGAAGCTTGATCTGTCGCAAGAACGCAAGGCGATCCGAGACTCGCTAACCGAGTTGAGCAAGTACACGCACGTAGAAGAGGCAACCTTCAACCTTCCTGGTCAGGAGGTCAAAATGCTTGTCGAAAAATCACTTGATGCCTTACGAGGGTTGGGAATGGCGATGGTTAACTGTCGCAGCCGCATAGCTCACAGCCTTTATGAAGCGATCGAAGACCAGGCTATCTACGAGGTCGTTTCTGACTCTCTCGAGGCGTTGGATAGCGTAGCTCATCATTATTCGCTGGAAGACGTCAGTGTCAATATCAGCGGGGTAGAGCGGATCACCCACGACACTGTTCATTTATTTGCAGCCGGGTTTATAAATGTTCAACTGCAGTGGGGATCTAACTCGGATGTTCGGCGCGGTGATGGCCACTTGCAAGATGATTCGTTTGAGTTTCGCTGCAGCCTCACCTGCTCTGTCGAGGACCCTACCGGTGATTCATTAGTAATGGAGGATGACTCTATTATCGTGGATACGAAGGCTTGGGGGCAGCGGGAGGACGAGTGGGACCATGTAAGTACGATTGACTCTGAGCCCGCGACATAAACCAACTGGCCCCAGCCGTTCTGGCTAGACGGGCAGCTTCGACACCTGCTGCAAGCAGCCATTTCGTGGCGCTCAACTCCACCTGACGGGAAGCCTGTGCGGATGCGCAACAAGCCTGGTCGAAATGATCCCTGCCCTTGCGGTAGCGGCCGCAAGCTCAAAAAATGTCATGGGTCTGTCGACGGTCTCGGGCCGAATGTACCGCGAATGTACGAGCAGATGCAGATGAAACTCGCTCATCATGAAGCCCGTGAGTTTCAAAGGCGTGAGCAGCAGGGCCTTGGTAGGTCGATCATTTCCACTAAGTTCCATGATCACAGAGTCATAGCCGTCGGTAACACGATGCATTTCTCACAGAATTGGAAAACGTTTCACGACTTCCTGAACGACTACCCGAGGATCGTCTTGGGCAGAGAATGGTGGACGTCAGAGGTAAGCAAGCCTCCAGAAGAGCGACATCGCATTCTCACCTGGGCCGTCCGCAGCTCTGAGCATTCGAAAGCTCACATGGAACAGACTGGGCCAGGTGTTGCTCAGCCGATGACGGGGGCCATAGGTGCCTATATGCGCTTCGCATATGACCTCTACAGCCTGAAGCACGCCATTGAGGTCGAGAAATTGCTTATCGACCGAATCAAATGCGCGGAGAACTTCCCCGGCGCGTTGTATGAAGTGCGAGTCGCTGCCGCCCTGCTTCGGGCAGGCTTCAGCCTGCAACCCCAAGATGAAACTGACAGACGTAGTACCCACGTTGAGTTCATTGCCACTGACGCTAAGTCCGGTGCGATCTACGCCGTTGAGGCCAAGCGACGAGAAGGCAGGCGGATGAAAATCAACAGACAAATGAATCGCGCTTTGAGCAAAAAGTCGGATCATCCTCGCATTGTTTTCATTGACACAAATGACGAGCGACTGGAACTGGGCAGGGGCCAACCTAATCCAGTAGCGCTTGTAGAGGCTGAAAACCTCTTAAAGCTATATGAGCGAGATCCGGTTGGGCAAACGCTTCCGCAGGCGTATGTCATAGTCACGTACGAGCCAGAGGAGCATCACCTTGATGCTATTGATCTGCCTTCTGGAGTGCTGCTATGGGGCTTTCACCTCGAAGATCTTCACCCTGGGCCCAAAACCCTGCTTCAGCAGGTCAAAACTAGGCGTCAGCATGCGCCAGTGTTTGCGCTACTGGAGTCCATGCATAAGCACCGGCGCATTCCCACTACGTTCGACGGAGAGACTGAGGCGTTCTCAGACGGAAGTTCCAAGACACGGCTACAGGTTGGTCAGCGGATGGAAGTGCCAGCACCTAACGGAACACAGATAGAGGCTACGGTAGAGAGTTGCGTCGTTATACCAACGTGGAGAGAGGCAGCGTGTCTCGTTCGCACGGACGATCAACAGCGCTTCATAGTCAAGATTCCGTTGACGGAAGATGAACTAAAGGCTCACATCCAGCACCCTAAGACCTTTTTCGGCGTTATTGATAAAAATGCTGGCCGTTCGTCTCCGAAGACCGGCTTGGACTGGTTCGACTTCTTATGGGAAACATACTCGAGCAGCACAAAAGAGAAGCTGATTGAGCTCATGGGGCATGCACCTGACGTTGAACGATTGAAGGAGATGACCCGAGAGGATTTGGCCGACGAGTACTGCGCTCGAATGGCAAGCGCAATGATGACGCCCCAAATGGAAAAGATGTGAGCCATTATCCGGGTATAGCTCCACAATACTTTAGCGCCTGAGAACGAGGAGCTTCCTCGCCCTTCAATGAGCATGGAATGTCCCAACGAATCAGCTCATGCCATTTCTCACAACGGCTGAACAACCGTTTTCCGCAGTCGAGACTGGTCATTCCAAATGCCGTCTCTGGGCCGAACGAATTCGTACGCGAGTGGCTGATTTTGGCCGATTCCTGCCAGTCAGGAGTAAAACCAAAAACGTTGTCGACGATGGATTGGATCGCCTTAGCTGCATAGTGTCGAGAGGGAATGCGACGTAGAGCGAGAGTAGTACAATTGAGTAGTACAAACGAAAAAGCCCGCGAACTCTAAGTAACTGAATTCACGGGCTTTTCTAAATGTGGCGGTGAAGGAGAGATTCGAACTCTCGATACAATTTCTTGTATACACACTTTCCAGGCGTGCTCCTTAAGCCACTCGGACACTTCACCGTATCTCGTCAAACTGATTCAGTCTGTCGAGGCGCGCTAATGTAGTCGAAAGCTTTTCCGATGGCAAAGGTTTTTTTCAGAATTTTCATGCGCTTAGGCGGTTATGCCGTTCCAGCCCTCTGTGGCGCCATGCGCACCACGGCGATTCTGCCATTCTCGGGCACTCACGGCGCTTGTCTATAGTAGCTGCTGCGCCTTGCCGAAGGCCGCCTGCGGGCGGGCATGGGGGAAAAGTCTGACTGGGTAGTCAGTCATGGCGCTTTACCAGGGCGGGCGCGGTGGGTAACGTCTGCCGTCTGTCCTTCTATTACAAGCATTACAAGGAATCGCGTCATGAGTGAGTTGATTGCCTACCACCTCGAAGACGGTATCGCGACCCTGACCCTGAGCAACGGCAAGGTGAATGCCATTTCGCCGGCAGTGGTCAGTGCGTTTAATCAAGCGCTGGATCAGGCCGAGAAGGATCGGGCGGTGGTGATCATCACGGGCACGCCGGGGATTTTGTCCGGTGGCTATGATTTGAAGGTGATGACCGCCGGCCCTAAAGAAGCGGTGAGCCTGGTGACGTCGGGTTCGACCCTCGCCCGCCGCCTGTTGTCGCACCCGTTCCCGGTGATCGTGGCGTGCCCCGGGCACGCGGTGGCCAAGGGGGCATTCCTGCTGTTGTCGGCGGATTACCGGATCGGTGTAGACGGACCGTTCAGCATTGGTCTGAATGAAGTGATGATCGGCATGACCATGCACCACGCCGGGATCGAGCTGGCGCGGGATCGTCTGCGCAAGTCGGCGTTCCACCGTTCGGTGATCAATGCCGAGATGTTTAACCCGCAGGACGCGTTGAGCGCCGGGTTCCTGGACAAGGTGGTGGCGCCGGAAGCGTTGCAGGCAGCCGCACTGGAAGCGGCTCGCCAGTTGAAGAAGATCAATATGAACGCCCACAAGCACACCAAGCTGAAGGTGCGTAAGGCGCTGCTGGAAGCCCTGGATGACGCGATCATTCAGGATCAGGGGCACTTGGGTTAATCAAACCTACGCCTGCTGAATCGAAGCCCGACCTTGAGTCGGGCTTTTTCTTACAAAGAATTCCGGATTGCCTACAACCGCTCTAAACAGTGTCTGTCACAGCATGTTGAAACATGCGCTTAAACATCGCCTATCTCCTGACTCTATAGGGGCAATTGCCGAATACAGTGCACATCCGTACACTGCGCCACCTTTTGTCCCGATGGGCCGTGTCGATGCTTTTTTTGTTACGCATGTTGTTGATGGGCCTGCATTTTATGATTGCGGGCGTACTGGGCGTGCTGCTGGGGATCTGTCGGCCGTTCAATCCGGACAACAGCCGTTACTGCGCGCGCCTGTATGCGGTGCCGGCGATGTGGCTATTGCGCCTGCGAGTGAAGGCCGATGTCGACTCGCTGCGTAACAAGCCCAGCAGTTGCGTGATCATCGCCAACCATCAATCCAACTACGACCTGTTTGTGTTCGGCACCGTGGTGCCGTACCGCACGGTGTGTATCGGCAAGAAGAGCCTGAAGTGGGTGCCGTTGTTCGGACAGTTGTTCTGGCTGGCGGGCAATGTGTTGATTGACCGGGGCAATGCGCACAAGGCGCGGCGTTCGATGCTGACCACCACCCACACCTTGCAGCATGCCGACACCTCGATCTGGGTGTTCCCGGAAGGCACGCGCAACTTCGGTGAAACCCTGCTGCCGTTCAAGAAAGGCGCGTTCCAGATGGCGATCGCCGCAGGCGTGCCGATTGTGCAGGTGTGTGTCAGCACCTATGTGAAGCAGATGAAGCTCAATAGCTGGAACAGTGGCGATATTCTGATTCGCTCGTTGCCGCCGATTCCTACGAAGGGGCTGACGATGGATGACATGCCGCTGTTAATGCAGACCTGTCGCGAGCAAATGCGCGACTGCATCGAGGCGATGGACCGCGAGCTGCAAACCACGCCTGCAATCACGGCTGAACCCCGCCGAATTTGCTGACTCTGATTGGGCAGGGCAGCTAAGCTGCCTGACAGTTGTCATCTGCCATTCAAGAAGAAGCGATCAGCACTATGGGTAGAGTTGTTGCGGCCGCCGTCTATAGCGCCGGAAAGAAAGTCACTGATATCACCCTCGACGAAGGCGCCGCGTGGGCCGCCAAGCCTGACCACTTTGTGTGGATCGGCCTGGAGGAGCCCAGCGCGCTGGAACTGGCCAACCTGCAGCGCCAGTTCAACCTGCACGAACTGGCCATCGAAGACGCCCTGGAAAAACACAGCCGGCCCAAGCTTGAAACCTTCGGCGACGCGCTGTTTATCGTGACCTACTCACCGGTGCGCGATAACGGCAAGCTGGAGTTTATCGAAACCCATATCTTTGCCGGCAACGGCTACATCATCACCGCCCGCAACGGCCACTCGGCATCCTACGGCTATGTGCGCCAGCGCTGTGAGGCGCGACCGCTGTTGCTGGAGCATGGGGAAGATTTCGTACTCTATGCGCTGCTGGATTTTGTTACCGAGAACTACCAGCCGGTGAGCGAGGCGATTCATGCCGAGGTCGATGAACTGGAGCGCAACGTGTTGTGCAACTCCCTGAGTGAAGCGGATATCCAGAAGCTCCACGGCCTGCGCCGCGATGTGCTGCGACTGAAGCGCTATGTGGCACCGATGGTGGAGATCAGTCAGGAATTGCAGAAACTGAGCTTCCCGTTTATCGACAAGAACATGCGTCCGTACTTTCGCGATGTGCAGATTCACGTCACCCGGCAGATGGAAGACCTGACCACCTTGCGGGATATCGCCAGCCAGACCATCGAGATTGGGGTGTTGCTGGAAGCCTCGCGCCAAAGCGTGGTGCAACGCAAGTTTGCCGCGTGGGCAGCGATTCTGGCGTTCCCGACGGCGGTGGCCGGGATTTACGGGATGAACTTCCAGAACATGCCGGAGCTGCAATGGCACTACGGCTATTTTGCGGTGCTGGGGTTTATTGCGGTGGGGTGTACAAGTTTGTGGGCCAGCTTCAAGCGTTCAGGCTGGCTGTAACAAACCCAGCTCAATTTGCTGAAGATCAAAAGTGTGGGAGCTGGCTTGCCTGCGATGCAGGCACCTCGGTTTGTCAGTTACACCAAGGTGATGCTATCGCAGGCAAGCCAGCTCCTACATTAATCTGCTTTGCCTTGAAGAGCGTGCTTCTTGCCCTGGACGGTTTCAGGCCGCTCCTGCTTTTGGTTTGTGCGCCACAAACCGCATCATCCATTCCGCCACGGTAACGCCGTGATGGTCTCGCTCCAGGCTGGCCACACCGTTGGTGTAGACCTTCTCCCCCAGCGTTGTCTGAAGAATCTCCAGCAACTCGCGGGAATAGTCGTGGATAAATTCCGGGTGGCCCTGGAAACACAGCACCTGGTCTTCAATGTGGTACGCCGCAAACGGGCAGAACTCGCTGGAGGCGATCACGGTGGCGTTTTCCGGCAAGGTGGTGACCTGGTCCTGGTGGCTGATCAACAGCGTCAGTTCTTCCACCACCGGGCTCATCCACGGTGCCTTGGCGTTCAGTTTGTAGTCATGGATGCCCATGCCCCAGCCCTTGGTCGCCCGCTCGGTCTTGCCACCCAACAGCAGCGCCAGCAACTGGTGGCCGAAGCAGATGCCGATCAGCTTGTCGCCGCGGGCATGGCGGTCCAGCAGGTAGGTCTTGAGGGTCTGGATCCACGGATCGGTGCCAAAGGAGTCGGCCTTGCTGCCCGTCACCAGGTACGCGTCGAACACTTCTTCATCCGCCGGGTATTCACCCTGCACCACGTTATAGATGACGAACTCGGCGGCAATCGGCTGTTTGGAGAACAGGCGCTTGAACATCTGCCCGTACCCTTGGTACTGATCGATCAGCCCAGGACGCAGGATATCGGTTTCCAGGATGCACACGCGTAACGACATAAAAAATACCTGACACGGCGATGGGAATAATGAACACCCCCAGAGCCTGCCTTGAAATACCCTTCCAAGGCAAGCCCCATCGCCATGCTCAATGTGGGAGCGGGTTTGCTCGCGAATGCGGTGTGTCAGTCAACACACTCGTTAGCTGATCCACCGCTTTCGCGAGCAAGTCGAATCGTCGCACCGCCGCTCCCACATTTGGATCACCGAAACGCTTCACCCTGTGCAGCTTTCTCCAACAGCAGCGCCGGCGGCGTGAAGCGCTCACCATATTGCTCGGCCAGGTAGCGGGCGCGGGCGACGAAATCGTTCAGGCCGTACTGGTTGATGAATTGCAGCGCCCCGCCGCTCCAGGCGGCAAAGCCGATACCGAAGATCGAGCCAACGTTGGCATCTGCCGTCGACATCAACACGCCCTCCTCCACACAGCGCACGGTTTCGATGGCCTGGATGAACAGCAAGCGGTCGCGCACGTCTTGCGGCGAGATCTGTTGGCCGGGCTTTTCGAAGCGGCTTTTCAGCTCCGGCCACAGGTGTTTCTGCCCGCCCGCCGGGTACTCGTAGAAACCGCCACCCGCCGCCTTGCCCGGGCGCTTGTATTCAATGAGCAACAGGTCGATCACGGCAAACGCCGGGTGCTGCGGTAACTGCTTGCCCTCGGCCTGTAGGTCCTTGGCCGTCTGTTGACGGATATGGCTCATCAGGCTGAGGGAAACTTCGTCAGAGACCGCCAGCGGCCCCACCGGCATCCCGGCCTTGCGCGCCTCGGTCTCGATCATCGGTGCGGCCACGCCTTCGCCGAGCATGGCGATACCTTCATTGGTGAAGGTGCCGAACACCCTTGAAGTGAAGAAGCCGCGGCTGTCGTTGACCACGATCGGGGTTTTCTTGATTTGCAGTACGAAGTCGAACCCCCGCGCCAGGGTTTCGTCGCTGGTGCGGGCGCCCTTGATGATTTCCACCAGGGGCATTTTGTCCACCGGGCTGAAGAAATGCAGGCCGATAAACTTGCCCTGGTCTGGAACGGCGGTGGCTAACCCGCTGATGGGCAAGGTGGAGGTGTTGGAGGCGATCACCGCTTCGGCACCCACCACGTTTTGCGCGGCCGCCAAGACCTTGGCCTTGAGTTCCCGATCCTCGAAGACGGCTTCGATGATCAGGTCGCAGCCGGCAAGATCAGCATCGGATTCGGTAGGAACAATCCGCGCGAGGATGGTTTCCCGCTGTTCGGCGGTCAATTGCCCACGCCCGACCTTCTTGTCCAGCAACGTGGCCGAGTGGGCCTTGCCCTTCTCTGCCGCCGCCTGGCTGACGTCCTTAAGCACCACCTCAATGCCCGCCGAAGCGCTGACGTAGGCAATGCCCGCGCCCATCATCCCGGCGCCGAGCACGCCGACCTTGCGTGTCACATACGGCGCAAAGCCCTTGGGCCGCGAACTGCCGGCATTGATTTCATTGAGCTGGAACCAGAAGGTGCCAATCATGTTTTTCGCCACTTGCCCGGTGACCAGCTCGGTGAAGTAGCGGGTCTCGATCAAGTGCGCCGTGTCGAAATCCACCTGGGCACCTTCCACGGCGGCGCAGAGGATTTTCTCCGGGGCCGGGAAGCAGCCGTTGGTTTTGGCGCGCAGGATCGATGGCGCAATGGCAAGCATTTGCGCGACTTTCGGGTTGGACGGCGTACCACCCGGGATCTGATAGCCCTTGATGTCCCAGCGCTGTTTCGCCTCGGGGTTGGCCAGAATCCACGCCCGGGACTTGGCCAGCAACTCGTCACGGTCTGCCGCCAGCTCATCAATCAACCCGGCTTGCAGCGCCTGCTGCGGCGTAATCTTTTTGCCTTCCAGCAAGTAGGGCAAGGCTTTTTCCAGGCCCAGCATCCGCACCATGCGCACCACACCGCCGCCACCCGGCAAAAGCCCGAGGGTGACTTCCGGCAGGCCAATCTGTACCGACTTGTGGTCCAGCGCCACACGGTGCTGGCACGCCAGGCAGATCTCCCAGCCACCGCCCAGCGCTGCGCCGTTGATCGCGGCCACTACCGGTTTGCCGAGGGTTTCCAGGGTGCGCAGTTGCGCCTTCAGCACCAGCACGCTGTCGTAGAAATCCTTGGCGTGGGGCTTGTCGACCTTGATCAGTTCATTAAGGTCGCCGCCGGCAAAGAAGGTCTTCTTCGCCGAGGTGATGATCACGCCCGCAATCGAATCCTTCTCGGCGTCCAGGCGGGCGACGGTGGCGGCCATGGCCTCGCGGTACAGCCCGTTCATGGTGTTGGCGCTCTGGCCGGGCATGTCGATGGTCAGCACCACAATCTGGTCCTGGCCCTTTTCGTAACGAATGGCATCGGTCATGACTGATTCCTTAGGCTCAGAGGCGTTCGATGATAGTGGCGATACCCATGCCGCCGCCGACACACAGGGTGGCCAGGCCATAACGCTGCTGGCGTACCTCCAGCTCATCAAGCAAGGTGCCGAGAATCGCGCAGCCCGTGGCGCCCAGCGGGTGGCCCATGGCGATGGAGCCACCGTTGACGTTGACCCGGGCGGCGTCGATGCCCATGTCCTTGATGAACTTGAGCACCACCGACGCAAACGCTTCGTTGACCTCGAACAGGTCGATGTCTTCAACCCGCAAACCCGCCTTGGCCAGTGCCTTGCGGGTTGCCGGTGCCGGGCCGGTCAACATGATGGTGGGGTCGGTACTGGTGACAGCGGTGGCGACGATCCGCGCCCGGGGTTGCAGGCCGAGTTCGCGACCTTTGGCTTCAGAACCGATCAGCATCAGCGCCGCGCCATCGACGATCCCGGAACTGTTGCCCGGTGTGTGCACGTGGTTGATGCGCTCGACGTGGCTATAGACTCGCAACGCCGTGGCGTCGAAGCCCATCTGGCCCATCATTTCGAAGCTGGGCTTGAGTTTGCCCAGGCCTTCGAGGGTGGAGTCGGCACGGATGAATTCGTCCTGATCCAGCAGCACAATGCCATTTTGGTCCTGCACGGCGATCAGCGACTTGTTGAAGGAACCGTCTGATCTGGCCCGCGCCGCTTTCTGCTGTGAGTGCAGGGCAAAGGCGTCGACGTCCTGGCGGGTGAAGCCTTCCAGGGTGGCGATCAGGTCGGCACCGATGCCTTGCGGGGTGAAGTGGCTGTGCATATTGGTTTGCGGGTCGAGCACCCAGGCGCCGCCGTCACTGCCCATGGGCACTCGGGACATGGACTCGACGCCGCCCACCACCACGAGGTCTTCAAAGCCGGAGCGCACTTTCATCGCGCCGAGGTTCACGGCTTCCAGGCCCGAAGCGCAAAACCGGTTGATCTGCACACCGGCGACGCTGATATCCCAGTCCGCCACCAAGGCGGCGGTCTTGGCGATGTCGGCGCCCTGGTCGCCAATCGGTGTGACACAGCCCAGGACGATGTCATCCACTTGCCGGGTGTCGAGGTCGGTGCGCTGTTGCAGTGCCGTCAGCAAACCGGCCACCAGGTTCACCGGCTTGACGCTGTGCAGGGCGCCATCCGCCTTGCCTTTGCCCCGGGGCGTGCGTATCGCATCAAAGATCAAAGCTTGGGTCATGACGTCCTCGAATCACTATGCAACGAATCGTGTCCTTACCTTAGGCGCCAGGGCGCCGGATTCAATGACCGAACCGCTCATTGACCTTGACGCTCACGCTCAGACGAACGGTAGGAGGCTACGGGAATCGGCTGATTAATCGTTTTAGCTGTCTAGCCGTAGGGCTGGCGTCTGGCTGGCAATTGGCCTCATGCCTTTTTAATAAGTTTTCTTCAGGTGATGAGACGAAATGGATCTAAGCCATGTAGAACGAGGGCTCTAAGGTTGAATCTGTAAGAGAAGTTAAAGGTTGCTGCCGGGTTTTGCTGGAGCACCTGTAGGAACTGTAAGAAAAGAGTCATGTAGCACCGTCATAGTTGAATCGACCGGCACGCATTTGACGCTCAGGAATAACAACAAAAGGCAGTCAGCCATGTTCAAGCATTCGAAAGTACGTCAGGCGGGACTTATTCTGTTCGCCACCACCCTGATTCTGATCTTGCCCAACCTCACCAAGGTCATTGGGTGACCTCTCACACCCCATATTCTGCGCAGACACAGCGCCAGGATCGCAGCCTTTGGCAGCGCCTTTCGGGATATTGCGTATAGCGATCCCGTCAGGGGCTGCCGTTTTGCGCGCCGAGATTTTGTGATTTTGCGGTATCGTGAGTTCCACCGCCTTTTCCGATATGTGGCCCTTCCTTGAAACAGATCATCGTCCTCCTGATCCTGCTGCTGGCCTTGCCGGCGCACGCCGCGAAATTGACCGTCGAGCTGGATCACGCCAGCAAAACCTGGGAAACCATCGAACTGCTCAAGCGTCCGGATGTGCAGACGGTGCAGATCGTTGATGACGTTTCCTACAAGCGCAATATGACCTATCGCGCAGTGCCGTTGGCAGCGCTGTTGCCGGGCATCACGCCGGAAAATCATCTGCAGGCAGTGGCCCTCGACGGCTTTGCCGCGGAACTGACGGCGGCACCGCTGCTATCAAAAAGCGGCGCGCGGGCCTGGCTGGCGGTGGAAGATCCGGCGCATCCGTGGCCGCCACTGGCAGACGGCAAGCCCAGTGCCGGGCCGTTTTATATGGTGTGGACCGATCCACAAGCCGGGCATATCAGCCCTGAGCAGTGGCCGTTTCAGATTTCCGGGATCAAGCAGTTGAAGACGGTGGCGGAGCGCTTCCCGGCGTTGTTGCCGGATCCGAAACTGGCGGCGAATGACCCGGTGAATCAGGGGTTCGCACTGTTCCAGAAGAACTGCCTGGCATGTCATCGCCTGAACGGGGCCGGCGATGCGCAGGTGGGGCCGGACCTGAATATTCCTTACAACCCCACTGAATATTTTGCCGGGGATTTCCTCAAGCGCTACATCCGCGATCCGCAAAGCATGCGGCACTGGCCACAGGCGAAAATGCCCGCGTTTGCCACCAGCGTGCTGCCGGATGCGGACCTGGATCTGCTGGTGGGGTATTTGAAGCATATGGCGGGCAGAAAGCAGCCTTAAGGCTCGGGTAAACCTGTGGCGAGGGAGCTTGCTCCCGCTGGGCTGCGCAGCAGCCCCAATCAGGCAATCGCATTTCTCCAGACAGAACTCGGGGGCATGCCTTGGGGCCGCTTCGCGGCCCAGCGGGAGCAAGCTCCCTCGCCACAAAAAGCTTTCCTGGCACGGAGAGCTTACCTGCTACACAAAGCCCTCTCCCGGGATCCTACTGCTGCTGCACCGAAATCACCGGTGTCGGCGCTACAAATACCTTGGCATGCATCTGCTCATGCCCTCCCCCACGACGCATGCCTCGTACCGGGCAGGCGTCCAGGTAATCCAGGCCCACCGCCAACTTCAAATGCCGCTCCGGCCGCGCCAGTTGATTGGTCACGTCAAAACTGTACCAGGCGTCATCCAGCCACGCTTCAGCCCAGGCATGGCTGGCGAGGTGCTCGCAGTCTTCGCTGTACAAATACCCCGACACATAACGCGCCGGAATCCCCAGGCTGCGGGCACAGGCGAGGAAGGCGTGGGTGTGGTCCTGGCACACCCCGGCACGCCCGGCAAACGCCTTGGACGCACAGGTGTCGACTTCGGTAGAACCCGGCGAATAGGTCATGTACTGGTTCAGCGCGTGCATCAGGTCGATCAATGCGCTGCGGTCGCGGCGTTGATGGCAATGCTTTTCGGCAAAGCTGCGCAGGGCCTCGTCCGGCTCGGTCAACCGGGTGCAGCGCAGGAACGGGAAGGCCGACTGGCTTTCATGTTCGGCCTCGCGCAATTCGTCGATATCCACCTGGCCACGGGCGCCAATGATGATGGCTTCGTGGGGCTCGTCCAGGGTCAACACGTGCAGGATGTTGCCGAACGGGTCCAGTTGCGCCCGTACCGGCCGGGGCAAGTCCAACTGCCAACTGAGGACATGCTGGC
Organism: Pseudomonas sp. I8001; assembly: GCF_013385345.1. Taxonomy (NCBI): domain Bacteria; kingdom Pseudomonadati; phylum Pseudomonadota; class Gammaproteobacteria; order Pseudomonadales; family Pseudomonadaceae; genus Pseudomonas; species Pseudomonas sp. I8001. The sequence continues at coordinate 127,975 of NZ_JACAQC010000010.1, read as the reverse complement.
GCTCGCTGTCGTGGGGCGTGAGCCGCAGGTACTGGATGCTGGCACGCACCTGGTCTTCGTAGTGGTAGGTGGTTTCGTGGCTGATGGAAAGTCTCATGCCGCCTCCAGGTAGGAACTGTAAATAGCATCGCCCAGCTCGCGCACGAGCGGGATGAAGTCGGTCAGCCAAGCGTGCAGGCCTTCCTCGAGAATTTCGTCGATGGCGGTATAGCGCAGGCGTGCGTCCATTTCCGCTGCCAGGCGTTGGGCCGGGCGACCGTTGATGCCGGGCAGGCTGCCAAGGATCTGGTCGATCTCTTCACTGCAGGCCCGCAGCGACCGCGGCACGTCGGCGCGCAGCAGCAACAGCTCGGCGACTTGTCGGGCGCCGGGGGCATCACGGTAGATTTCGGTGTAGGCCTCGAACGACGACAACGCCCGCAACAACGCACTCCATTGATAGTAGGCATGGGCGGTACCATCGGTGACCGCTTCGGCCTGGTCGCCGGCCATTTCATAGCGGGCGTCGAGCAAGCGCAGGGTGTTGTCGGCGCGCTCGATAAAGGTGCCCAGGCGAATAAAACGAAAGGCGTCGTTACGCATGATGGTGCCGTAGGTGGCACCGCGGAACAGGTGGGAACGTTCCTTGACCCACTCGCAGAACCGGCTCATGCCGTAGCGGCTCAGGCCTTGCTGGGCGATGTCGCGAATCTCCAGCCAGGTGGCGTTGATGTTTTCCCACATGTCGGCGGTGATTCGCCCACGCACGGCATGGGCACTGGCGCGTGCAGCGCCGAGGCAGCTGTAGATGCTGGCCGGGTTCGCCGCATCCAGGGCGAAGAAGTGCAGCAGGCGTTCGGCGTGCAGTTCACCGTGGCGCTCGCGGTAATCGTCGAGGGTGCCGGTGATCAGCAGCGGCATCGCCAGTTCATGCAGGCCATCGCCGCGCCCGTCCTGGGGCATCAGCGACAGCGAATAACTGACATCGAGCATCCGCGCGAGGTTTTCCGCGCGCTCCAGGTAGCGTGACATCCAATACAAATCCGAGGCAGTTCTACTCAACATATTTCAATCCTCGACCACCCAGGTGTCTTTGGTGCCGCCGCCCTGGGACGAGTTGACCACCAGCGAGCCTTCCCGCAGCGCCACACGAGTCAGGCCGCCGGGGACCACACGGGTTTCCTTGCCTTGCAGCACAAACGGGCGCAGGTCGATATGCCGTGGGGCGATGCCGTTTTCGACGAAGGTCGGGCACGTCGACAGGCACAGCGTTGGCTGCGCGATGTAGGCGTGGGGCTTGGCCTTGATGCGTGCACGGAAGGCTTCGATTTCCGCTGCCGAGGCGGCCGGGCCGACCAACATGCCATAGCCACCGGAGCCCTGGGTTTCCTTCACCACCAGTTGCGGAAGGTTGGCCAGTACGTGGGACAGTTCACTGGGATTACGGCACTGGAACGTCGGAACATTCTTCAGGATCGGTTCTTCATCCAGGTAAAAACGGATCATCTCGGTGACGAAGGGGTACACCGACTTGTCATCCGCCACCCCGGTGCCGATGGCATTGGCCAACACCACGTTGCCCGAGCGGTACGCCGCCAGCAGGCCCGGCACGCCGAGCATGGAGTCCGGGTTGAAGGCCAGCGGGTCGAGGAACGCGTCGTCGAGGCGACGGTAGATCACATCCACCGCCTTGGGGCCGTCGGTGGTGCGCATGAACACGCGGTCATCGCGTACAAACAGATCGGCGCCTTCCACCAGTTCCACGCCCATTTCCCGGGCCAGGAATGCATGCTCGAAGAACGCACTGTTGAAACGCCCGGGCGTCAGCACCACCACACTGGGATTATCCAGCGGGCTGGAGCTTTTCAGGGTGTCGAGCAACAGGTTGGGATAGTGGTCGATGGGCGCAATGCGCTGGGCCGCGAACAGTTCGGGGAACAGGCGCATCATCATCTTGCGGTCTTCGAGCATGTAGCTCACGCCGCTGGGGGTACGCAGATTGTCTTCGAGGACGTAGTAAGTGCCGTCGCCATCGCGTACGAGGTCGACACCTGAGATGTGGGAATAGATATCCCGGTGCAGGTCCAGGCCCTGCATCGCCAACTGGTATTGCTCGTTGGCCAGCACTTGCTCGGCGGGGATGATCCCGGCCTTGATAATGCGTTGTTCGTGGTAGAGGTCGGCGAGAAACATGTTCAGCGCCTTGACCCGCTGGATGCAGCCGCGCTCGACGATCCGCCATTCACTGGCCGGGATGCTGCGGGGGATCGTGTCGAAGGGGATCAGGCGCTCGGTACCTTGCTCATCGCCATACAAGGTGAAGGTGATACCGGCCCGGTGAAACAGCAAATCGGCTTCGCGCCGGCGCTGGGCCAGCAGTTCGGCCGGCGTGTCGGCCAACCAGCGGGCGAATTCGCGGTAATGGGGGCGCACCTGCCCTGCCCCGTCGTACATCTCATCATAATAAGTGCGGATCATGCCGTACTCCTTGTCACCCGGACGCCAGAACCATCGCAAGGCCCGTGCCAGCGGCATAAACACTTAAGTATCAATCAGTTGGATATAGACGCAGGTCTCATCGCACCGTCCCGGTGCAGCAAATGCCCGCTGTCATGGGCGGCGCCTCATTGCAATGCAGGCCATGACTATCACCAGCATAGTCAGAGTTGATTTCACTGCCCGGCAAACCCCGCGGATAATCACCTCCATCAGCTGAACAGGACGCGTCCTACAGCTTCATCCATTGCGCATTACCGCTTGTACCGAATCGCTCTCCTCCTTTGCGATCTTCCCTTTGGCCACCCTGCTCGGGTGGCTTTTTTTTGCGCAGGATTTTTCCCGCGCCAGAAACAAAAACGGCCGACCCAAAGGTCAGCCGATACGCTGTGTTATTGCTCATGCCGCTACATGGGTAACCCACGCACCTCCTGTTTCACGCCCCATCCCTCGATGATCCCGCCCAAAGGCTCGACCACCGCCTCAAAGTCCTGCTCGAAGTCTCCTATGCCGTCGTAGGTGGCGAACATGATTTTGCTCAATTCCAGGTACCAGGCGCCGTCATCCCGCGCGCTGACCTGGGCATTCAGGGATTCCCCACGAAACCGACCCGCAGCCCGCCGCGCACGTTCCTCATCCGGGAAAATGGCGTAGAACTCGATGGGGTGGAAACGCGAGAAGTCAAAGCCGCCCTCTTTCATGCGGCGCAACACGTTGGTGCTGATGTCTTCTTGATAGGCTGTGCTCATGAAACGTCCTCCTCAAACCGATGGATAGACTTTCCGTGCTTCCCAAGGCCCGCGCTGCAAGGGCGCGGGTGTTACGGCAGTGACGTCGCCGCTGGGAGACAAGCATGTAGCTGACAAGACCAGACCTTAGCGATTCATTCGCTGATCTCCATTGCAGAGTAGCGCGAAGCTATCACCTCCACCAGAGTCTGTTTAAAGGCGTACAGGGAATGTTCAGGCGGCGGGTTCGACGTTGAGGTCTTTGATGCTGTTTTGATCTTTCAGAATCTTGACCGTGGGTTCGGCGATACGCCCCTCCAGATCGTTGAGATCCAGTTCCTCCAGCACCGGTGATACGCGGGCGCGAACCAGGCGCGCAGCTTCTTCAAGCGTGGGTTTTTGCTCGCACTCGAATTGCTCGACTACCGACTCACCATGATCATTGGTGAAGGAAACGTTCCACTTTGGCATCAGAGCCTCCTCGATAAAACCCATGGGTGGGCTTACATCTATCTGGACCTTGAGGGCCTGGAAATCGTTCCACTCAAGGCAGGAGGCACCTGATCAACTGCAGTTATTTTTCAGCGTGTTCTTTCAGGGCTTTCAAGGTGTTGAACGGTGCGTCCACCACAAACTTGTTGGCCAACCACGACGGCACGCTGCCACCTGGCTCGGTGTGCACCTGGTAGGTCACTTCGGTCAGGTTGTCGCCTTTAGGCACCAGCTTCCAGTAACCATCGACCTGGGCTACGCGCACATAGCCTTTGACTTCTGGCTGGTAGGTCGGCACTTCCAACAGCTTGCGGGTGACGGTGCCGTCGGCAGCCTTGGTGGTGGTGATTTCCAGGATCGAGTCACGATCGGTCACCGGGAACGGTGCCTTGAACTGGGTGTAGGTCCAGCTCTTGTCGCCTTCCTGCTTGAGCAGTTTCTGCGATTTGCATTCGTGGATCCAGGAACAGGCCCCCGCCACGTCTTCCTGCAGCGCCTGGATCTTGGCCAGCGGCGCCTTGATGGTCGTCACACCGCGATAAGCCTTGTACTTGGAGCCGGCAATTTCACTCAAGGACACTTTGATGCCGTCTTCATCCTTGGCCGTCTGCCAGTCTTCAGCATGCGCTGCGGCAGCGAACAACGCGGTAAAACCGCACAACACAGCAATTCGTTTCAGTGAACCCATGGTCTTATTCCTTATTGTTGAAGTTCAGTACTTTGAACAGCCCACTAAGCCGCCGTCATCTGTTCCCACCAGCCGATCAACCTGATCGCTTCTGCCTGGCTACTGCCGCAGACCTCGATATCCGCCTGGAACGAACTACACACTGCCGGCCGCTCAGGCTGGCCAAACAACTGGCACAGTTGTTCGACCGAAAGATGCAGGCAGCGTTCGCCCGCCGGTTTGCCGGCAGGCATTCCCGGCAACGGAGAACTGATGGATGGGGCAATGCAGCAAGCGCCACAGCCTTCACGGCATTTCATGACGAACAGATCCTCGACAACTCAAGTGTTGATGGCCACGTAAGACTACGCCCTTAAACAGACGTTTTAAATTGGCTTAACAGGGGTTTTTCACCGAAAACAAAAGTGACTGACCAGTCTGCGACAGAAGGTCAGGGGTGCGCGTCACGTTTACTCGTCGGGTTTTATTGCTTGAACTGGAAATCCAGCGCTGCGCCTTCTACTTCGCGGCGTTCTTCGTTGCGCAGTTGCAGCTGCATTTCATTGCTGAGCAGGCGCCCGTTGATCTGGAAGGCACTGTTGTCAGTGGGCTTTTCGGCAAACATCGGCGGCAGCAGCGGCACGTTCTTCGGCTGCGGCATGGTGCCGAGGGGTTGCAGGTGGCGAACCATGTTCGACGGCAGGCTCAAATCCAGCTCTGCAGGCGGCAGCGGCGTCTTGGCGACTTCGTGGGCCGACTTTGACTTGCTGGCGATAGGCGCACGTTTTTTCACCGGCGTTGCTTTCTTTGCGGGGGCTTTCTTCGCGGCCGGTGCCTTCTTGGCCGCAGCGGCTTTTTTCGCCGGCACCGTTTGCTGGGAGCTGGCAGCAGGTGCCGCTTCACCGGCGGGAGCCGCCAGGACAGCGCCAGCGTTACACAGGCTTAACACGCAGATCAGCAGGGCAGCAGGAAAGGTATAAGTCATATCGCCAGCAGCATTAACGGCAGAAGGCCATATGCTCGCTTGTTGAGGACGGTATGACAAGCATGGTAATTAGCCAGCTACCCGTCGTGTCCCCTTTCCATGCCTCAAAAACCCGCCGCAGTCTCCTGGCATAACTGGCTTGCCAGCATCCCGAGGGTCATTAAGGCGCGCTCCGCCTCGCGGTTCCACGGCGTGCCGCAGTTCAGGCGAATACAGTGGTTGAACTGTTCCGTATTACTGAAGATCAGCCCCGGTGCAATGCTGATGCCCTGCTGCAAGGCGCGCACGTGCAGTTCCTGGGTATTGACCCGTCCAGGCAAACTGACCCACAGGATAAAACCGCCGGTCGGGCGGGTCATCTGGGTGCCTTCGGGAAAATACTGCTGCACGGCCAGCTGGAACGCGCTGAGGTTCTTGCGGTACTCCTGGCGGATATAGCGCAGGTGGCGGTCGTAACCGCCATTCTCCAGGTACGCCGCCGTGCCCATCTGGGTCACGCTGCAGGCCGAATGGGTGCTGAACATTTGCAGGCGCTGGATTTCCTGCTGGTACTTGCCGGCAATCATCCAGCCAATGCGAATGCCCGGTGACAGGGTCTTCGAGAAACTCGAGCAATAGATGACCCGGTCCAGACGGTCGTAGGCTTTCAGGGCCTTGGTGCGGCCCAGTTCGAACATCAGTTCGCCATAGATATCGTCCTCGACCACCTGGATATCGAAATCCGAGGCCAGGCGCAGCAACTGTTTCTGCCGCTCTTCGGGCATGGTGCCGCCCAGGGGATTGCTCAGGCGCGTGGTCAGCACCAGGGCCTTGATCGACCATTGGTTGGCTGCCAGTTGCAGGGCTTCCAGGCTCATGCCGGTGGCCGGGTCGCTGGGGATTTCGATGACCTTCAGGCCCAGCAGATCGGCCAGTTGCAGCAAGCCGTAATAGGTCGGCGATTCGGCGGCGATCAGGTCGCCGGGGCGGGTCAGCACCCGCAGCGACATCTGCAATGCATCGACACACCCATGGGTGATCACCACTTCGGAGGGGTCGACCACCACCCCGGCATCGCGCATACGGATCGCCACCTGTCGCCGCAGCGGCTCGAAACCCGGGCTGAACATGTAGCTGAACGCCCGCGGGCTTTGGAAACGCGTGACCTTGGCCAGTTGCTGATGCAGCGCGCGCACAGGCAGGTAGTCGACACTCGGCACGGCGGCGCCGAGCGGGAACACGCCTTCGCGACGGGATTCCACCAACACCTGTTGAATGATGCTGCTGCGGGTGACCAACCCTGGACGCTCGACCCGGGCGATGTCCGGCGTGGGCGCAGTGAGCGCCGGCGTCTGGTGCACGTAATACCCGGACTGCGGCCGCGCGCGAATCAAACCCTGGTCTTCCAGGTTCGCGTAGGCCTGCAACACGGTGGCGTGGCTGACGTTGAGCTGGGAGCTCATTTTGCGTACCGAAGGCACGCGCTCGCCCGGTTGATAGACACCGCGGCGGATATCCTCAGCCAGCTGCTGGGCGATACGTTGGTAGAGCAACAGATTGGTCATGACGCAGCACTCGATTTCACGGGTATTTTATTTTTGTGTGAAACATACCGGCACAGTTTAGAAGTGTACGGGGACAGTTGCCACAATAGTCGAGCGCGGGCGGCAGTGATAGAAAAAACTGTAAGGGTTGCGAACTGAATCGCGGGCATAAAAAACCCGATCATTGATCGGGCTTATGTGGGAGCTGTCGAGCTTCAGCGAGGCTGCGATGCAGGCACTGCGGTCTCGCAGGTCCACCGAGGCGATCCTGTCGCAGCCTCGCTGGGGCTCGACAGCTCCCACAGGAATCACCTTTCACCTTGAGAATCAGGTTTAGCGAGCAGCGCCCAGCTGGCCTTTCTCGTCGGAGAACACAATTTCTACCCGACGGTTCTGCGCCCTGCCCCGCTCAGACGCGTTGGCTTCGACCGGATACTGATCGCCGTAGCCTTCGACCTGAATGCGTTTTTCGTCGATCCCCAGGTCGCTCAGTACATCCGCAACCGCTTGAGCGCGGTCCCGGGACAGTTTGATATTTTCCTGTTCGCCGCCGGTATTGTCGGTGTAACCCTCGATACGCACCACGCGCTTGGGGTTCAGTTGCAGGAACTGCACCACTTTGAGCACGGTGCGGTTGGCCGAGTTTTGCAGCTCTGCATCACCCGTATCGAACAGCACGTCACCCAGGGTCATCACCAGCCCGCGATCAGGCTGGACGGTGGTCAGGCTGGATATCTGCGCCTCAATCCATTTGCCCTGTTGCTGAACGCTGGAGAGCTTGGCTTCACGCAGGGCCAGTTGCAGGCGCTGGCGTTCCAGCTCCAGCTTGACCCCACGCTCCTGATTGAGTGCCTGCTCGGTGTGTTCCCGGGCAATCGCGCTGTAGCGCTGGCTCAGGTAGGCGTAATGCGCCACATCGGCGCCGCTGCCCCAGAAGCTGGAGAAACGGTCGGCACGGGCCAGGGACTCACCGGCGCGAATCACGTCCTTGGGTGCGATACGCAGCACATTCGAATCTTCCTTGACCTTCTGGAAGTCAGTGCTGGCCTGTTGCAAGGCGAGGTTACTGTCGGGATGGGTCGCACAACCACCCAGCGCACTGCCCAGCAACACCACACAGCTCAACCCACGCATCAACGGGCTCATTGGGCGTCTCCCAACTGCAACTGCTTGCGCAGGCGGGTGATACGGGTGTTGAGCACGTTCAGTTGCTCCTGGCTTTTGCGGGTCAGCACCCGCGCTTCCGCCAGGCGGGCGTCCAGCTCGGCTTCTTCAGCCTGCATGCGGGCGTCCTTGTAGGATTCATCGGCCATGTCGGCACGGGCCTGGGTGAACTTGTCTTCCGCCAGCTTCAGCTCGGGCGAATCGCTGGCAACGGCGCCCACGGCGTTGGCTTGTTCCAGGGCTTGCTGGGTCAGGCGCATTTGTTCATTCGGCGCAGGATCGGCTGCACATCCCGCCAGAGCTACAACGGCGAGGGCCGCGAAAAGAGGTCGAATAGTCACTGAAAATCCCTACTTTGTTGGGGTGCCGACGGGTTGCTGCAACTGCGCTTTCCAGCGCTCAAGATTGCTCTGCAGCGCGGTTTCCGCCAGACCGGACGCGGGCAATTCTGTCATCTTTTTGGCGAGCTGTCCGCGCAACCACGGATCGTTGCAGGCGGAGTTGTGGGAAATAGCCAGGTACAGGCCCGGCTGGTCGATGGGGATTTCCCGCGCCACCAGGTCGTTGCTCATGCCCAACGTCTGGGCCATGGCCATGCCGGAATAACGTCCGGCGAGCACGTAGTCCACTTCTCCCAATAGCAGTTTCTGGAACGCCGGGGTCAGGCTGGGCAGGCGCTGCAGGGTCAGTTGCTCACCGGCGAAGGTTTCAAAGTCGCGGCTCAGGCGCGCCCTTTCCGACACCGCGCCCTTGTGGCCCTGCAGGTCGCTGGCCTGGCTGTAGGCCAGGGAGGAATCCTTGCGGGTCCAGACCAGGTAATCGGTTTGCACCAATGCCGGGTGGATGTAGTCGAGGGAGTCCAGGGCGTCGAGGGTCAATGGCGCGTCGGCGAGGATGTCCATGCGCCCGCTGCGCACTTCTTCCAGCGCCAGGGAACGTTTGCCGCCGTAAAGCAGGTCGATTTTCACCCCGAGGTCCTTGGCCACTTGCTGCAGCATGTCGGCGGTGGCGCCGATCAAGTGCGTGGGGTCCTGGGGATCACGCCACAGATAAGGCGGGGCGTCCGGGCTGCCGGTGATCACCAGGCGATCACATTTGCCCGCCGCCAGCGACACCGTCGGCAGCAGTGACAGGGCCAGCAGTACAGTCCAGGGACGCAATTCCATGGCAGGGTTCTCCAGTTGAAAAATTACCGGGCAAAAAAAAGCCCGGTCAAAAGACCGGGCTCTTTATAAGTGAAGCGGCTGGATTAGACCAGCTTCTCCAACTCGGGTACGGCTTCGAACAAGTCCGCCACCAGGCCGTAATCAGCCACCTGGAAGATCGGTGCTTCTTCGTCCTTGTTGATCGCAACGATCACCTTGGAGTCTTTCATACCGGCCAAATGCTGGATCGCGCCGGAGATACCGACGGCGATGTACAGCTGTGGCGCAACGATCTTGCCGGTCTGGCCGACCTGCATGTCGTTCGGTACAAAACCTGCGTCGACGGCAGCGCGGGAAGCGCCGACCGCAGCGCCCAGCTTGTCGGCCAGGGCGTACAGGTGCTTGAAGTTGTCGCCGTTCTGCATGCCGCGGCCGCCGGAAACGACGATCTTGGCAGCGGTCAGTTCTGGACGATCGGACTTGGCCAGCTCTTCGCCAACGAAGCTGGAAGTGCCAGCGTCGTGGGCAGCAGCCACAGCTTCAACCGCAGCCGAACCACCTTCAGCAGCCACCGGGTCGAAACCGGTGGCACGCACGGTGATGACTTTTACCGACGCAGTGGACTGCACGGTCGCGATGGCGTTACCGGCATAGATCGGACGCTTGAAGGTGTCGGCGCTTTCTACCGAAACGATCTCGGAGATCTGGTCAACGTCCAGTTGCGCAGCAACGCGCGGCAAGATGTTTTTGCCGTTGGAGGTGGCGGCAGCCAGGATATGGCTGTAGCCAGCGCCCAGCTCTGCTACCAGCGGCGCAACGTTTTCCGGCAATTGGTGAGCGTAGGCTGCGTTATCGGCAACCAGTACTTTGCTCACGCCAGCGATTTTGGCAGCGGCCTCAGCCACGGCACCAACGTTTTGGCCAGCGACCAGGACGTGGATATCACCACCGATTTTGGCGGCGGCGGCGACAGTGTTCAGGGTGGCCGGAGCCACGACCTTGTTGTCGTGTTCTGCGATTACCAAGATAGTCATGGTTAGATTACCTTCGCTTCGTTTTTCAGTTTCTCGACCAGTTCAGCCACCGACTTGACCTTGATGCCCGCGCTGCGTGCAGCCGGCGCTTCGACTTTGACGGTCTTGTTGGTGGAGGCGGTGGAAACGCCCAAAGCATCCGGAGTCAGCACTTCGAGAGGCTTCTTCTTGGCTTTCATGATGTTTGGCAGGGACGCGTAGCGCGGCTCGTTCAAACGCAGGTCGGTGGTGACGATGGCCGGCAGTTTCAGGGAAACTGTCTGCGCGCCGCCGTCGATTTCGCGGGTCACGGCAACCTTGTCGCCGCTCACTTCGACTTTCGAGGCGAAGGTGCCCTGGCCGTAACCGGTCAGTGCAGCCAGCATCTGGCCAGTCTGGTTGTTGTCGCTGTCGATGGCTTGTTTGCCGAGGATCACCAGCGATGGCTGTTCCTTGTCGACAACGGCTTTCAACAACTTGGCAACGGCCAGGGAAGTCAGCTCTTCAGCGGATTCGACGAGGATGGCGCGATCGGCACCCAGCGCCAGGGCGGTACGCAGCTGCTCTTGAGCAGTGGTCGGACCGATGGAAACGACGACGATTTCAGTCGCAACGCCTTTCTCTTTCAGGCGTACGGCTTCTTCCACGGCGATTTCGCAGAAAGGGTTCATCGACATCTTGACGTTAGCGAGGTCGACGCCGGAATTGTCCGCCTTGACGCGAACTTTCACGTTGTAATCGACAACGCGTTTGACAGCTACAAGAACCTTCATGGATTCCTCGTTACTCTCCGGTGAAAAGAAAGTCGCCTAGGCGAACCTGGCGGTTTGATGCTCATCGGCACACAAGGGCACCTCCAAAAACACCGGCAATCGTCGGCGGGGGACCTTGCTCACGGGAGTGATGACCGTTCGTCAGCGGTGACTGAGAGGTCATTCATTATCGTGGCGTGTAAACTGCGCGCCATCGTGGCTCGCGCGTCACCCTTATTTGCCTTCAGCCTGTCTTTCGAGGTGGCCTTGAAACCCACAGTCTGCCTACGGGATGCGCAAAACCGACCGTATATTGACCGGAACGCCTATTCCGGTCAATACGCCAAAATGGTCAGTTATAAGCCGCGTTGCTTTGATTTACCTAGCTTGCGGGCAATTCAAACAAACGTTTGTATTGGACGCTGAGAGTGGTGTAGATATAATGCGCCACCTAGAGAGAAAGGTGGGTCGTCCCCTGCCCTTTGCATGAGATTGATGCAGGCATTGTGGGACGGATTACCGAACCTCCACCCATTAGAAAAAAAAGCCGTTGAGCCTTGAGTAGGAGATAGCCTGTGGAACGCGAATACATGGAATTCGACGTGGTCATCGTCGGCGCTGGCCCGGCAGGCCTGTCTGCCGCCTGCCGATTGAAGCAGAAGGCCGCCGAAGCCGGTAAGGAAATCAGCGTCTGCGTGGTCGAAAAAGGCTCCGAAGTCGGCGCTCATATCCTGTCCGGTGCCGTGTTTGAACCCCGTGCCCTGAACGAACTGTTCCCGGACTGGAAAGAACTCGGTGCGCCGCTCAACACCCCTGTTGTGCGTGATGACATCTATGTACTGCGCTCCAGCGAAGCTTCCACCAAGGTGCCTGACTTCTTTGTGCCCAAGACCATGCACAACGAAGGCAACTACATTATTTCCCTGGGCAACCTGTGTCGCTGGCTCGCCCAGCAGGCCGAAAACCTGGGTGTGGAAGTCTACCCGGGCTTCGCCGCCCAGGAAGCGCTGTTCGACGAAAACGGCGTGGTGCGCGGGATCATCACCGGTGACCTCGGCGTCGACCGTGAAGGCCAGCCAAAAGAAGGCGTCTACACCCCGGGCATGGAACTGCGTGGCAAGTACACGCTGTTCGCCGAAGGTTGCCGTGGGCACATCGGCAAGCAACTGATCCAGCGCTTCAACCTGGACAGCGACGCCGACGCCCAGCACTACGGCATCGGCCTGAAAGAAATCTGGGAAATCGACCCGGCCAAACATCAGCCAGGCCTGGTGGTGCACACCGCCGGTTGGCCGCTGGACATCATGAGCAACGAGAACACCGGCGGCTCGTTCCTCTATCACCTGGAAAACAACCAGGTTGTAGTGGGTTTGATCGTCGACCTGTCCTACAGCAACACTTTCCTGTCGCCGTTCGACGAGTTCCAGCGCCTCAAGCATCACCCGGTGCTGGCCCAGTACCTGGAAGGCGGTAAGCGCATCAGCTACGGCGCCCGCGCGCTGGCCAAAGGTGGCATCAACTCGCTGCCTAAAATGGTATTCAAGGGTGGCGCATTGATCGGCTGCGACCTGGGCACCATGAACGTGGCCAAGATCAAGGGCAGCCACACCGCCATGAAGTCGGGCATGCTCGCCGCTGACGCGGTGGCCGAGCGCCTGTTCGCCGAATCCGAAGGCGGCGACGAGTTGACCAACTACGTCGACAGCTTCAAGAACAGCTGGCTCTACGAAGAACTGTTCGCCAGCCGCAACTTCGGCCCGGCGATGCACAAGTTCGGCCCGATCCTGGGTGCCGGCTTCAACTGGTTCGACCAGAACATCCTCGGCGGCAAAATGCCGTTCACCCTGCACGACACCAAGCCGGACTACGCCTGCCTCAAGCTGGCCAAGGACAGCAAGAAAATCGACTACCCGAAACCCGACGGCAAGCTGAGCTTCGACAAGCTGAGTTCGGTGTTCATCTCCGGTACCAACCACGAAGAAGAACAACCGTGCCACCTGAAGCTGAAAGACCCGAGCATCCCGATCGGCACCAACCTGCCGCTCTACGATGAACCGGCGCAGCGCTACTGCCCGGCCGGCGTGTATGAAGTGATCACCAAGGAAGACGGCGAGAAGCGCTTCCAGATCAACGCCCAGAACTGCGTGCACTGCAAGACCTGTGACATCAAGGACCCTTCGCAGAACATTACGTGGGTGACGCCGGAAGGTGCGGGTGGGCCGACTTACCCGAATATGTAAATCCGCTGCTTGAACAGAAGGCTCCCAAATGGGGGCCTTTTTTGTAGCCCGGAAAAAGACCCATCGACTCGGTCAAATGTGGGAGCGGGCTTGCTCGCGAAAGCGGTGTATCAGTCACAGATGTTTTGGCTGAACCACCGCTTTCGCGAGCAAGCCCGCTCCCACATTTTTGACCGAATTGTGCCCGGGAGAGTTACGCCGCCCGCTCATCCCCGGGGCTGCGCTCGAAGTAGCGCTTGTACTCCCGGCTGAACTGCGACGTGCTCTGATACCCCACACTGTGGGCCGCCTGCGCCACGCCCATGCCCTCCACCAACAGCAACTGCTGTGCCTTGAGCAACCGCAGACGCTTGAGGTACTGCACCGGCGACAACAGCGTGCAGCGCTTGAAGTGTTCGTGGAAGGTCGACGCACTCATGTGCGCATAACCTGCCAATGTCTCGATATTCAGCGGCTCGGCGTAATGGGCATGCAGGTGATTCAACGAAGTCGCCACCCGCGAAAACTGCCCCTGCTGCTCCACCAACGCCCGCAACACATCCGCCTGTGGCCCGCGCAATGCGGTGAACAATAATTCCCGCACCCGCGCCGGACCCATGATCCGGCTCTCCAGCGGATCGTGCAGGCACTGCAACAGGCGTTCGACACAGCCGCGCATGGCGTCGTCCAGCACCACCGAACTCATCGACTCCAACGTTTGCGCCGCTGGCGGTGGCCCGCTCTGGATCCCCATCGCCATCACCAACTCACCCAGCACCACCCGATCAATGCCCACCGTCACCCCCAACAGCGGCGCATTGGGCATGGCAAAGGTCTCGCATTCGAACGGCACCGGCATCGCCTGGATCAGGTAATGCCCCGCGCCGTACTCCAGGGTACGCGGGCCCAGGTACGCGACCTTGCTGCCCTGGGCGACGATCATCAGGCTCGGTTCATAAATCTGCGGGCCCCGCGCCACATCGCAACTGGCACGCAATACCTGCACGCCCGGCAGGTTCGTGGGCGAGAACCCATCACGGGGTGTCAGGGGTTCGATCAAGGCAACCAACGCGGCATTGGCATCGACATGGCGGGTCAACAACATGGCAAAAACTTCGCGAAAAAGGGGATGAGACCATCATCGCAGGTCTGGCGCCACAACGATCCAATCCAGGTGCACTCCCGGACGAATAGGCATGAGACTCGGAGCAATCGCCATGGCCGCACCCAGGCACGGCGCGGAGAATGCGCCACCTCACCTGTTACTGCACCTGCGAGGTTTCTCCATGTACACCGCCATCGGTTATGCCGCTCAATCGGCCACCACTCCCCTCGCCCCCATGTCCTTCGAACGCCGCAGCCCGCGCGCCGATGACGTGGCGATCGAAATTCTCTACTGCGGCGTCTGCCACTCCGACATCCACCAGGCACGCAACGAATGGGGCATCGCCGTGTACCCGCTGATGCCGGGCCACGAGATCGTCGGTAAGGTCACCGCTGTCGGCGCCAGCGTCACCGCGCACAAAGTCGGTGACCTGGTGGGTGTTGGCTGCATGGTCGACTCCTGCCGTCACTGCGACGCCTGCCACGCGGACCTCGAGCAATACTGCCTCGAAGGCCCGACCATGACCTACGCCACCCCGGACCGGGTCGATGGCAGCAACACCATGGGCGGCTACTCCGACAGCATCGTGGTCAGCGAGCACTTCGTGGTGAAGATCCCGGCCAAGCTCGACCTGGCCAGCGCCGCGCCGATCCTCTGCGCCGGCATCACCACTTACTCGCCGCTCAAGCACTACGGCGTGAAGGCTGGCGACAAGGTTGGCGTTCTGGGCATGGGCGGTTTGGGCCATATGGGCATCAAGTTCGCCAAGGCCATGGGCGCGGAAGTGACGCTGTTCACCCGCTCCGCGAGCAAGGCTGAAGAAGGCCGTCGCCAGGGTGCCGATCACGTGATCGTGTCCACCGACGAAGCACAGATGAAAGCCGCTGCCGGGCATTTCGACTTCCTGCTGGACACCATCCCGGTGCAGCACGACTTGAATCCCTACCTCGACGTACTGCGCTTTGACGGCGTGCACATCCTGGTAGGTTTGATCGAGCCGGTCGACCCGCCCGTCAACGCTGCCAAGCTGGTGATGGGCCGCAAGGTGCTGGCCGGTTCGTTGATAGGTGGGATTGCCGAAACCCAGGAAGTCCTGGACTTCTGCGCCGAGCACGGCATCACCTGCGACATCGAGATGCTCGACATCCGCCAGATCAACGAAGCCTACACCCGCATGATTGCCGGTGATGTGAAGTACCGCTTCGTGATCGACATGGCGACCCTCAAGGCCTGACCAAGATCGTTCCCACGCTCTGCGTGGGAACGCATGCTGTGACGCTCTGCGTCACCGTTGCGCAGGGCTCAAGTGCTGGACGCGGAGCGTCCGAAGCGGCATTCCCACGCGGAGCGTGGGAACGATCACGGCCTGATCAGGCCTTCGCGCCCAACTCCGCTGACAGCCGTGCTGCGACCTGTTTGATCACAGGGATCAGCTCGGCCATTTTCTCCAGCGGCATGTAGGGCACGGTACTGGCGATGCTGATGCCGGCGACGATTCGCCGGCTGGCATCGCGCACCGGTGCCGCGACACAACGGATCGACGGTTCGTTGTCTTCCAGGTCGAACGCATAACCGCCCGCCACGTATTCCTGCATGCGCTGTTCAAACTGCGCCCAGGATTGCTCGGGGTGCTGCGGCCACTGCAGATTCTTCCCGCCCGTCGGCAGGCTGACCTGATACAGGCGCTGCCACTCTTCCACGCTGTCATCCAGCAACAACGCCTTGCCGATCCCGGTGCGCGCCAGCGGCATGCGATGGCCGACGCGCGAGCGCATTTCCGGGCCGTTGCGGCCAGGGTTCTTGTGCAGGTACAGCACGTCGTCGTATTCGCGGATAGCCAGGTGGATGGTATCGCCGGTCAACGCCGACAACTCGTCCAGATACGGCACTGCCAGGCTGACCAAAGGCAGTTCTTCACGGGCCTGGAAACCCAGCTCGATCAATTTGGGACCCAGCAGATAACCGACTTGCGGCACTACGCGCAGGTAGCGTTCTTCCACCAGGCAACTGGCCAGGCGGTGAGTGGTGCTGCGGGTGGTGCCGATGCGCTTGGCGATTTCCTTCAGATCCCGCGCACCGGCCGCCACTGCCTGCACCACGCCCAGGCCACGAAGCAGGGTTTGAGTGCCGGTGGGCGCGGCTTCTTTGACGGGAGTTTGGGCGTTTTCCTGCATATCGGGCCTATTGGGAAGTACGAAAACGGCGAGCATTATGGCAAATGCGGACCAGCAAAACAGAGGAGATCAAAATGTGGGAGCGGGCTTGCTCGCGAAGGCGGTTTTCCAGTTAATGCATACGCTGACTGACACACCGTTTTCGCGAGCAAGCCCGCTCCCACATTGGTCGTGTGGCGCCCTTTTTATCGCTGTTTCATGCGGTCGATAATCACCGCCAGCAACAGGATCGAGCCGCGAATCACGTATTGGTAGAAGGTGTCGATATTCTTCAGGTTCATCGCGTTTTCGATGATCGCCAGAATCAGCACCCCGGCAATCACATGCCGGATCATCCCAATCCCGCCGCTCAGCGACACCCCGCCCAGCACGCACGCCGAGATCACCGTCAACTCGAACCCCTGGCCAATCATCGGTTGCCCCGAGGTCATCCGCGACGCCAGGATCACCCCGGCCAACGCGCCGATCACGCCGTGCACGGCAAAGATGATGATCTTGGTGCGATCGACATTCACCCCGGCCAACAGCGCCGCTTCCTGGTTGCCGCCGATGGCCATGGTGTTGCGCCCGTAGGTGGTGTAGTTCAGCAACCAGCCAAAAAACACAAAGCACAGCACGGTGATGACGATTGGCACCGGCACGCCAAACAGCTGGCCGTTACCAAAGACGAAGAAGTTTTCGTCCATCACGCCGACCGCCTTGCCGTTGGAAAAAATATACGCCAGCCCACGCACGATCTGCATCGTCGCCAGCGTCGTGATCAACGCGTTGATCCGCAGCTTGGCGATCACGATGCCGTTGATCAGCCCCACCACCAGGCCCATGGCCAACGCCGCCGACACGCCGAAGAACACGCTGTCGGTGTCGCGAATCACGATCCCCGCCACCACGCCCGAACAGGCGATCACCGAACCCACCGACAAGTCGAAGTGCCCCGACGCCAGGCAAAACAGCATGGTGCAGGCCGCAATCCCCACGGTGGAAATCGCCAGCCCCAGGCCGCGCATGTTCAGCGGCGAGAGGAAGTTGTCGATGAAGATGGCGCTGAGCACAAAGATGCTCAAGGCCGCCAGCAGCATGACCCAATCATCGAGAAACTTGCGCTGGTTGAACCCCGGCCAGAAGCTTCTTGCAGTTTTTACCTGTGACATACCCACCTCGTATTCTTCAGTCCCGCGTACGCGGAAGAGCCAGTTGCAGCAGCCGTGCTTCGTCCGCTTGATCGCGGGTCAATTCGCCGGTCAGGGCGCCTTCGCTCATCACCAGGATGCGGTCGGAGATGCCCATCACTTCCATCAGGTCGCTGGACACCACGATCACCGCGATGCCACTGGCCGCCAGGTTGTGAATGATCTGGTAGATCTCCGACTTGGCACCGATATCGATGCCGCGGGTCGGCTCGTCCAGCAGCAACACTTTCATCGGCATCGACAACCAGCGGCCGAGAATCGCCTTCTGCTGATTGCCGCCCGACAGGAACAGAATCGGCTGGTCCGCCGACGGCGTGCGCACGTTCAGCGCGCTGATCTGCCGCTGGGCGTTGGTGCGTTCCCAGCCGCCCTGGATCAGCCAGCCGAAGCGCGCATGGTCGCGCCGCGCACTGATATTGATGTTCTCTGCAACGCTTGCGCGGGGCACGATGCCTTCCTTCTTGCGGTCCTCGGGGCAGAGCAACACCCCCGCCGCAATCGCATCCCGTGGTGTCTTGAACGTCTGCGCCTGGCCATGCAGCACCAGGGTCCCCTGGGTGCTGCGGGACAGCCCGGCGAGCAGGCGCAACAACTCTGTGCGCCCGGCCCCCACCAGGCCGAACAGCCCGAGAATCTCGCCCTTGTTCACCTGCAGGCTCACCGGTTCCTGCAACCCCGGCCCGAGCAAACCTTCGACTCGCAGCGCTTCACCGCAGTGCTCGCGCGGCCTGTAGTCGTAGATATCCTGGATATCGCGCCCGACCATGCAGTTGACCAGTTGGTCGACGTTCAACTGCGTCATGTCCTCGAACGTGCGCACGAAGCGCCCGTCCTTGAACACCGTCACCGCATCGCAGATACGGAACACTTCTTCCATGCGGTGCGACACGTAGAGGATCACCCGGCCTTCATCCCGCAGTCGGGCGATGATCACCATCAGCCGCTCGATCTCACGGGCCGAGAGGCTGCTGGTGGGTTCGTCGAACGCAATCACATGGGCGTTGCGCGACATGGCCTTGGCGATTTCCACCAGTTGCCGCTGGCCGAGGGACAGGCTGCCCAGGCGCATGTTCGGATCGATTTCATCCGCCAGGCCCTTGAGCAGTTCCCGTGCCTTGCGCACCATCGCCCCGCGATTGACCACGCCAAAGCGCGACGGCATATGCCCCAGCAGCAGGTTCTCGGCGACGGTCATTTCCGGCACCAGTTGCAGCTCCTGGTGAATCACTGCGATGCCGCTGGCGATGCTGTCGGCCGCCGACTTGAAACTCACGCTGCGTTCGCCCAACTGCAAGCTGCCGCTGTTGGGCGGATAAAAACCGCCGAGGATTTTCAGCAAGGTCGACTTGCCCGCGCCGTTCTCGCCCATCAGCGCATGCACCGAATGGGGCCGCGCTTCGAAGCTGATCTGCGCCAGGGCCTTCACCCCGGGAAACTCCTTGCCGATGCCGTTGAAGCGCAGGCTCTCTGCAGCGGCGCTGTTCATTTCCACAGACCGATCTTGCTCAACTCTTCCTTGAAGTTGGCGCGGGTGATCAGGGTCACGTTATCCAGTGCGGTGAACTTGGCAGGCTCAGTGCCTTTGGTCACCCACTCGAACATCGAGGTCGCAGTTTTATAGCCGGACGCATCGGGGCTGAGCAGCATCGAGCCGTAGAAACCGGTGTCGGATTTCTTCAGTTCTTCGATGGCGTCGGTGCCGTTGATGCCCACGCCAATCACGTTTGTGGCCTTGAAGCCGGCGCTTTCGGTGGCGCGTACGCCGCCCAGTACGGTGCTGTCGTTCATGCCGCCAATCAGCAGGTTTTTCGCGCCGCTGGGCAGTTTCACCAGGGCCGAGTTGGTGGAGTCCATGGCGCCCGGCACGTCGAGGGTTTTCTGCGCGGTGAACAGGATATGGTCAACCGGCAGGCCGGCGGCCTTGAGGCCTTCTACCGAACCGTCGGTGCGCTTCTTGCCGGTTTCCAGCTCGTCGAAGGTATTGATGACGGCGTAGGTGTCCTTCCAGTCCCAGTTGCGATGCTTGGCTTCGGTGGCCATGGCTTCGCCTTGTTTCTGGCCGATCTTGTAGGCGTCCAGGCCGACGTAAGGCACGTCTTCCATGGGCTTGCCCTTGGCGTCGACGAAGCGGTCGTCTACCGCCAGCACTTTGAGGTTATTCAGCTTGGCCTTGGCCATGATCGCAGGGCCCAGGGACACGTCCGGCGGGCAGATCACGAAACCCTTGGCGCCGTTGGCGGCCAGGGTATCGATGGCGGACAGGGTTTTCTCGCCGTCGGGCACGGCGATCTTGATCACGGTGAAACCATGGTCCTTGCCGGCTTTTTCAGCGAAGGCCCATTCGGTCTGGAACCAGGGCTCTTCCGCCTGCTTGACCAGGAAGCCGATCTTTACTTCTTCGGCAGAGGCCAGGCCGCTGAGCGCCATCGTGAGGGCAAGGGTGCCTAGTGTTTTCTTGAGCATGAACCACCTCTTCTTGTTATTTGGAAAAGTTTTAATCGTGGTACATCACCGACCGCCCACCATCGATCATCAGGCAGGTGGCATTGATAAAGGGCGCCTCATCGGTCGCAAGAAACAGTGCCGTCATCGCCACTTCAATCGGCTGGCCGATGCGCTTGGGCGGGTGCAGGTCGAAGGCACGCTGGCGCTCGGCGTGCGGGTCGGCAAAGCCGTTCCAGTAATCGACGTTGAGTTGGGTTTCGATATAGCCCGGCGCGATGGCATTTACGCGGATGCCCTTGGGCGCGTATTCGATGCCCAGCGCGCGGGTCAGCCCGAGCAAGCCGTGCTTGGCCACCGGGTACGGGAAGCAGCCGGGAATGATGTGGCTGGAGTGGGTGGAGGCGATGTTGATGATGTTGCCGATGCCTTGCTCGATCATGTGCGGCAACACGGTACGGCAGCCGTACCAGGCGCCGTCGAGGTCGATGGCGAAGCAGCGGCGCCAGTCTTCGTCGGTCATTTCCAGCGGGTCGCGGAACACGTTGACGCCGGCGCAATTGACCAGCACATCGACGCGGCCAAAGCGTTCGATAGCTACGTCCACCAGGGCGCGCCATTGATCCTTGGAAGTGATGTCGACAGGTTGTGCGTAGATCTCGGCGCCGTGTTCGCGCCAGTGGGCGGCGACCTGCTCGACCTTCTCGCCCTGGATATCACCGATCACCAGGCGCGCCTGCTGAGCCTGGAAGCAGGCGACGATAGCCTCGCCAATGCCTTGGGCGGCACCGGTGATGACCACGACTTTGTTCTTCAGTCGCTCGCCGTAAGTCGGCTCGGGCACCGGAGGTAACGACAACGGTTGTGCCTGCATCGCTTCACCTGTTTTGTTTTTGGTAGTGAGTGCTGATGCGCAAGACTATAAACCCAGAAACCGGAACATCTCAATATATAAATTATCATCCCATATAGTGAGCAAATATATAAAAAAACCGGCTTTAAAAGCCGGTCCTTTATGCACACTTAACCCTGTGCGAAATCCCTGAGGGCGTCGCCTTCCATGCGGTAGCGTACCCACTCTTCCTGGGGCTGGGCACCGATGGATTTGTAGAACGCGATGGCCGGCTCGTTCCAGTCCAGCACGCTCCACTCGAAACGCCCGCAGCCGTTGTCACAGGCGATTTTCGCCAGGTGGCGCAGCAACTTCTTGCCCGCCCCGCCACCGCGTTGCTCGGGGTTGATGTACAGGTCTTCGAGGTACAGGCAGTTGCTGCCCAGCCACGTGGAATAGCTGAAAAAGAACACCGCAAAGCCGATCGGCAAACCGTCGCGCAGGCAGATCAGGCCGTGGGCGGTGGCACCTTCACTGAACAGGCTGCGCTCGATGTCCACCACGCTGGCGATCACTTCGTGCCGGGCTTTTTCATAGTCGGCAAGCTCGGTGATGAAGGTCAGGATCTGCGCAGCATCGCTGGGCACGGCGGGGCGAATCTCGATGGTCATGGGCAGGCCTTGTCAGGGAAAGAGAGCACACATACTAAGGCGCTTTAATGACCGATTGCAGTGCAATTTGATTCGCGGCTAACCTGCAGGCCATCGACCTTTGAGAATCCCCATGCCCTTCACGCCCTTGACCGACCTCGCCGCGACGTTATTGCCTCACGCCCTTGAGCCTTCGGAAGACGGCGCCCACGACCTGTCCCACTTGCAACGGGTGTGGCACAACGTGCTGTCGATCCAGGCAGAGGAAGGTGGCGATCTGGAGGTGCTGCTGGCGGCGGTGCTGCTCCATGACTGCGTCGCGGTGGAGAAGAATTCGCCGTTGCGTTCCAAGGCTTCGAAACTGGCGGCAGGCAAGGCCGGGGAGATTTTGCAGGGGCTGGCGTGGCAGCCCGGGAAGATTGCAGCGGTGACCCACGCCATCGAGACCCACAGCTTTTCGGCGGGCCTGACGCCGGTGACGCTTGAAGCAAAGATTATGCAGGATGCCGACCGTTTGGACTCCCTGGGCATGATCGGCGTGGCCCGCACATTTTACATCGCCGGGCGCATGGGCAGCGGGCTGTATGACCCGGCTGACCCAACGGCGCAGCATCGCGAGTACGACGACAAGCGCTTTTGCCTCGACCATTTCCAGACCAAGCTGCTGCATCTGGCGGGCGGATTTCAGACGCCGACGGGGCAACGCATGGCCCTGGCGCGCCATGAACGGCTGAAGGGATTCATGGATCTGTTCATCGAAGAAATCGGCACGCCATACTCCGCTGCGGGCTAACGCAAGCACCGCGAACCACAGAACAATCCCACGCGCCGTGCATGGTAAAAAGTTGGGCATAAATCCAACAGACGCAAGGCTCCCCCATGCACGCCTCACCTGCGGTTGGCGGAAAACTGTTCGCCCTTTTCTGCCTCGCCAGCTACCTGCTTTCCCTGTCCTATGGCTCGACATTCTTGCTGTCGCTGCTGATCCATTCGCGCGGCGGCAACGAACACGACGCGGGCAGCGTGATCTCCATGGCGATGCTCAGCACCTTTGTGGCGGTGCTGGTTTCCGGGCATCTGGCCGACCTGCTGGGGGCTGCCAGGTCGATCGCCCTGCTCGGCATATTGCTGGTGGTGGCGTGCGTGGGCTTTGCGCTGGCGCCGGGGTTCGGCGAGGGCTTGATGCTTTTTGGCTTGTCGTTGGGGTTGGGCTGGGGCGTCTTCTATACGCTGGGTCCGATCATCGTCGCGATGCTGGTGGAACCGGCGCAGCGGGCCAAATATTTCGCCCTGCTGTCGGGCAGCATGATGACCGGAATCGGCTCCGGGCCACTGCTGGGACGGGCGGCAAGTGCCCTGGATTTTTCGCTGACGGCGGCCTTTCATATAGCAGCGCTGGCGAGCCTGGTGGGTGTGCTGATTTTCTGGCGACTGGGTCGCGCGCTGAGTCAACACACCGCGCCGGTGGCGAAGATTTCCTGGTCGGCCACGCGCCAGGTGCTGTCATCGAAAGCGGTGTTCGCGATCATCATGGTAGGCCTCGGCGGTTGCGTGTTTGGCGGGCTGTCGAGTTTCCAGACCAGCTACGCAACGCTGCACGGGCTGGACTATTCGCTGTTCTTCCTGGGCTTCATGAGTGCGGCGATTACCAGCCGCCTGCTGATCGCCGGCATCGTGGTCAAGCGTGATCCGTATTGGACGGCGTGTGTGTTGTCCGGGTTGATGCTGGTGTCGATTTTCCTGTTCGGGTTCAGGGTCAGCGGCAACTACAGCTACCTGCTGGCAGCCGTCACCCTGGGCGTCGGTTACGGCCTGACGTATTCGGTGATCAATGGTTTGGCTGCGAACGAGGCACCTGCGGGCACCACGTCCCAGGCGTTGCTGTTGTTCAGCCTGGCGTACTTTATCGGGGTGTTCGGTTTCCCGCTGCTGGCGGGCAAGGTCATCGTCGAATACGGCATGCCGACCCTGTTGATAAGCGTGCTGGCGGTGGCGCTGCTCAATTGGCTGATCACGGTGGCGCGGTTGATCTGGCGCCGAATCTCGTCACACAAAATCTTACAAGCGACCTAAGACCGTTCGTCGGTATCGAGGCACGAATCACAAACGAGGGCGGACCAATATCAGGTAAGGACATTAATCATATGGAGACACCATCATGACGACTTCCAAATTTGCCGCCCTCGCCCTCACCGGTTTGCTGTCTGCTGTTTCGCTGAGCAGCTTTGCCGCCTCCACAGGTTCCAGCACCGGCCCGACCGACCCTGTCGGCAGCCCGCCCAACCCGGCCGCCCAGGAGTCGAAGGACTCGATGGGTACCGGCATGGACACCAACGGCGGCGCCATCATCGACAACAGCAGGGACCCACGCACCCAGGGCGACGACACCAATCGCAACAGCGGTGCGGTGCCCAACGGCAAAATGGGCCCAGGTGCCACTTCGCCCTCGATCAACAAGGGTGACGACTCCAACATCCCCGGCGCGCCAAAACAGCCAGCACCTTAATGCGCAAGAAAGACGAACACCCAACCATTTCCCAGTGAAGAGGTATGCATGAACGTCGATCACAACCTTGAAAAAGAAGTCCTCACCCGTCTGCTCCACGCTCATCCCAGTGGGTTGGGCAAAGAAGTGCTGGACAACTACCGAGGTGAAAAAGTGGTGGCCAGCGCCTTGGCCACCTTGCAGGATCGCGGGTGGATCAAGGAAGGCCATGTGACCTGCAACGATGCCGGTGAACATTCGCTGAACCTGCCGATCAAGCTCACCGCGTCCGGCGTGGAAGCGGCTCGCAAGCTTGAAAGCGAAGCGAGCCAATAACACACCTTGCCTGGTCTGGCCCTTGTATCTTGTATGAGGGCCAGAAGGAGTATCGCAATGCCTCGTGGAAGCAAAGCCAAATACACCACCGAACAGAAGCGCAAGGCCGCCCATATCGAAGAGAGTTATGAGCACCAGGGCTTGTCGAAAGAAGAAGCCGAGGCGCGGGCCTGGGCCACCGTCAACAAGCAGTCTGGCGGCGGCGAAAAGGCCGGCGGTTCAGGCCAGCGCAAGGCGCCGGCGAAGAAGTCCCAGGACCGGCATGAGTCGGCCAAGCGGGCTGCGGCCAGTCGTGAGGGGCATCCGCGTAACAGCCGGGTTTCGCTGGGTACGCAGACCAAGGAAAGCTTGCTGAAGGAAGCGCGTGCCAGGGACATTCCCGGGCGCTCGACCATGCGCAAGGATGAGTTGATTGAGGCGCTGAAAAAGGCCGGTTAACGCGGAACAAAATGTGGGAGCGGGC